>NZ_VIFM01000170.1 GCF_006636215.1 Myxococcus llanfairpwllgwyngyllgogerychwyrndrobwllllantysiliogogogochensis
GGGGCGGGGCTGGCGGCCTCGCTGCTCTTCAACGGCAGGGCACGGGGGCTGACGCTCGATGTGCGCGTCTACTCCGGGGGACTGTCCGAGCGCACCGCGCCTCCCGCGGTGCTGACGCCCGAGTGTCGCTCTCGCCTGGCCGCGCTGGGCTGTCGCATCCCCACCGAGTGGCGCGCGCACGAGCTGCGGGGCGTGGAGATCATCGCCGAGGGACGTCGCGAGCTGCTGACCGCCTCCCCCGGTGGCCTCTGGGTGGTGGACGGCTGGCCCCAGGGAGAAGGAGGACTGGCCCAGGTGCGTGACGTGCTGGCCACGGCGGCCAGCGCCCAGGGCGCACGGTTCCTCGAGCGGCATGTGGACCGGGTGGAGCGTCAACCCGCGGCCCCGGATGCTCCCGCGTCCGTGCGAGGCGCCGGGCCGCTGGTGGTCCGAGCGCAGGGAGGCGGAGAGCGCTTCCATGCGGTGGCCCTGGCCGGTGGCGCGGGGCCGATGATGGGTGACGCGTTCTTCCCGGGCTTCCGCCCCGCGCCCACGGTGGCGGCCGTGCAGGCACGGCTGCGGCATGCCTCGCCGCGGCTGGAGATCGCCCCCGTGGCTCGGCTGTGGGTGGCGCCGCTTCCCACGGTGGATGGGCTGTTCCTCCTGCCGGGCGCGGACTCCGTCTATGCGCTGGCCTTTGGCCCCTCGGTGACGCCGGCCGACCTGTGCCAGGCGCTGATGATGGCCGCCCGCGATGGACTGCTGGAGGAAGGGTTCGAGCTGGCCGCGCTGGAGACGACCCGGTTGCCCTACGGGCCGGGGCGCACGCTGGTGGCGCCGGGACAGATCGCCGTGGGCCCCGCCGCGTTCGGACATCCGCTCCAGGTGGGGCTGTCGGAGACGCTGGCCTCGTGCAGCCGGGCGGCGGTGGCGCTGCTCGATGGAGGGTTGGATGGCTCGGCCCTGGAGCGTCGCTACGTCCGCGAGGGGCTGTGCGAGTTGATGGAGGACGCGGCGGCCGGAGCCCGCGCGGCGTCGTGGCTGCGGCGCGCCGGGAAGCGAGCGCCTGGGGCCTTCGTCGCGGCGAAGGGACGGCGCACGTCGTCCGGTGTCTACGGGGGTGGAGTGCTGGGCCTGAGTGCTCCCACGCCGCTGGCCCTGTTGGGGGCGATGCGCTGGGCGGGCCTGCGTGAGGTGGTGGGCTCCTGGCTGCGCACGACGATGGAGCCCGTGCCCATGGCGGTGCCTGAGTTGGAGCCCGACTTGTACTACGTCGTGGACGATGACCCCGACGCGCGTGAGGCGCTGACGGCGCTGCTGGAGAGCACGGGCGCCAAGGTGGTGTCGTTCGCGGACGAGCTGGCGCTGTTCTGCGCCGTGGCGCGACGGCCGCCCACGGCCATCATCCTCGATGTCGTGCTGCACTGGGTGGACGGGCTGCGCTTGTGCGAAGGTCTGAAGCAGCATCCCCTTACCCGAAGCACGCGCGTGGTGGTGATGAGCGGCTTGAATCGTCCGCACGTTCGCCAGAGGGCGCTCGACGCGGGGGCCGAGGCCTTCCTGCCCAAGCCCGTGGATCCGGAGCGACTGCTGCGCATCCTCACCGGCCGGTTGGCCTCGCCCAGCACCACGGTTGACGCGACGACGCGACAGCCAACCGATGCGGGTGGTTCGGACCGCTACGCCGCTTCCTAGGGAGCTGTGCTCGGCACGGTGCCTTTCAGTCCACCGTGCCCGCACCGGGGCGTGACGGGGTGACGCGCGCGACGCCGCACGCCAACGAGGAAGGGCACGGGGCCTCCTGGCCACCGTGCCCCTCGTTCGTTCCGCGAGCGCCCGCTTACGTGGCGATGCGACGCAGGCCTCGGCGCAGCTCCAGCGAGCCGGCCATGAGCGCGATGCCACGCATGAGGATGGAGATACCCACCAGGGTGCCCACCAGCCACACGGCGGAGACCGGCCACTGCGCCATGACGATGACACCCAGGGCGATGGAGATGGCGCCATAGGCGCAGTCCCAGCCCCACTGGGGATACCGGTCCATCAGCGAGGTCACCACGTGGAAGAGGCCGCTGGCGAAGAAGTAGCCAGCAAGCAGGAGTGTCAGCGCCCCCAGGCCCGCCGCCGGATACACGAGCACGAAGAAGCCCACCACGGTGGAGAGCACCCCGCTCAGCAGATAGAGCCAGAAGGGCCCACCAGCCTTGCGGACGCGGAACGAGGAGACAATCTCCGCGATGCCCGTTCCGGCCAGCAACGCGCCAAAGAGGATGACGGAGACCAGGCTCGTGAGGAACGAGGCCCCCAGCGCGACGAAGCCGAGGACGGCCATCAAGAGCCCCAGGACGAATGGCGGTCCCCAGGCCGCTGAGGCGGCCTTGCTTCTGTCACCTGTCGCGGGTTCACGTTTGAAACTGGTGTCCATGTCGGTCCGCCTCCCTTGGAGGAAAGATTCAGCGGCGAACATGGGTGCCTTGGAGCACGGGGACAACGGCCTCACTTCCCGCTCCTCCCCTCCCCGCCCCTCCCTGGAGGGTGACTTCAGCCCGGTGCGCTCGGCGTGCTCTCGCGCAGGGAGGCATACGGGGGCTGGATGAAGACGGCGCCCGGCTCCTTGCGGAACCAGGTGAGCTGGCGCTTGGCGTACCGTCGCGTCTCCTGCGCGGTGTCTCGAATCGCCTCGTCCACGGACAGCCGGCCCTCCACCACCGCGCGCGCCTGCACGTAGCCCACGCTTCTCATCGGGGCGGCATCTCCAAGGCCTCGCTCCAGATGTGCCCGGGTTTCCTCCACGAGCCCTGACGCGAACATGGCCTCCGTGCGCGCGTTGATGCGGCCGTACAGCTCCTCTCGCGGCGGGTCCAACACGTAGAACCGGAAGGGATACCGGTCCGGAGCGAACGCATGGGCCTTTCGGAACTCGGAGGCGGGCACGCCCGTTTGCGCGTGGATCTCCAGCGCGCGGACCACTCGCACCAGGTCTTGAATGGGCAGCTTCGCCGCGGTCTCCGGGTCCACTTCAGCCAGCCGGCGATGGACGGCCTCGCGCCCCTGTTCCTCCGCGAGCGCATCCAGCTCCGCGCGCAGCTCCGGGAGCGCTCCCGGGGCGTCCACCACGCCGTGAAGCAGGATGCGCAGATACAGCCCCGTGCCTCCCACGACGACCACGGGCCGACCGCGTCCGGTGATGTCGGCGATGGCCGCGTCCGCTCGGCGCTGGTACTCGGCGGCGGAAAACGTCTCCATCGGGTCCACCACGGACACGAGGTGATGCGGCACCTCGGCCAGCTCCTCCGTCGAAGGCTTCGCCGTGCCGACGTCGAAGTGCCGGTACACCTGTTGCGAGTCCGCGCTGACGATCTCCCCACCCAGGCGACGCGCCACCTCGATGGCGAGCGACGTCTTCCCCGACGCCGTCGGCCCGGCCAGCACCGTCAACGTCGGTCTCCCCTCCTGTGCCTCACCCATGTCCCGACACTCCCAGGGCCTCACGCACCACGGTGGCGGCGGACGCATCTCGCGAGAACACCAGACGCACCGGCTCCACGTCCGTCAGCAACCTCCCCGCCGAGGCGAGCAGCGCACCGCGTCCCTCGGAGGAGGCCTCCGACAACAGCGCATTGTGCACCAGCACCCGGCCCACGTCCCCAGCACGCTGGCGCTCCCAGCGCGAGCTCGAATCCCAGGCCAACGTCCCCACTGCGCGAAGCCGGGCCTCACGTGGGAACCCGAGGTTCCACGGCGTCCCCGCGGCCCGCCATGAGCCCTCCATCGCATCGGGCCAGACCGCCACCAGCTCATCCGAGAGCAGCGCCTCGCCCGCGTCCATCCACAGCCCACCCAGGGTGCTCTTGCCCGCGCCCGAGTGCCCCGTGAAGAGCGCCGCCCCGTCGCCATGCACGAGCGCCACGCCATGCACCAACAGGCCACCGCGACGCGCCAGGTCCGCCGCCAGCATCACCCGCAGCACCACCTCCACGGGGAAGCGACCCGCGCCGACCACCTCACCACGGAGGCCGTCCGCGTCGAGTCTCGCCGAGTAGTCCTCCCCTTCCAGTCGGAGAGAGCCATCCTGCTCACGCCAGGGTCGGGGCAGTTCGCGGGTCGTCGGCTCGGGGCGGGCCACGGAGGGGGCCGCGACGCGCAGCCGGCAGACTCGGACACCGGCCAAGGGTGGAGCACTGACGAAGCCCGCCAGGGAGCGGTGCAGCAGCTCCCGGACACGGGAGTCTGGCACCTGGAGGCCCACGGTCCATCCAGCGATGGAGAGCCATGGGCCTGACGTCTCCAGGCCGTCTTCGTCGGAACCGCCGGAGCGCTGGGGACCGGACGGGCCGGCTCCCGATGCGTTCAGGGCGTGCACTCCGACTCGCCGGGGATGTTGCACTGGGACATGGCCGCGAGCGCGACGAAGGGCTGCTCCCACAGGATGGCGGGAGCCTCGTAGCGCGAAACAGCCTCGGTGGAAGCAGTCCGAGGAACCTCCGTCGACGGCGACGGAGAGGACGAAGGAGTCGAGGGATTTTTCACGGGAACGGTACCGGGAAGGCGCAGATGCGGCCGTCCTGAGAGCCCACATGCAGTCGGGAAACGGTGGTGTCGATGGTCGGAGTGCCGATGAGCTGCGTGTCGCCGATGGACACCTGCTGCGAGTCCACGCCGCCAATCATCTCGAGCTGATGCACCTTCCCGTCGGAGCTGCCCACGTAGATGCGGACGACGCCGTTGGAGTTGAGGGTGAAGGTGCCGGAGGGATTCGCGATGGGCGTGGTCCACACCTGAGAGGGTGCTGTCTCCCCAGCCGTCACGTGGTCCCAGAACTCCACGCTGCCACTCGCGAGGCTGGCCACGAAGCCTCCGCCCAGGGGCCGCACGAAGCTGGTGAACGCGGGCGTGCTCGGCGAGGGGCGCGTCGCCACATTCGCGCTCCACACAGACGTCAGGGTGCCCGCGTCGATGGCGTGGACGACGCCGTCGCTGTTGGTCGCGAAGATCTGATTCGCCACGGCGTTGCGCACCAGGCTGTGCTCCAGGTCGCCCAGGGAGAGGCGCGTCACCTCGGTGCCCGTCAGCGTGTCCAGGACGCGGAGCGACGCCGTTGTTCCACCATGCGTCTTCGAACCGATGAAGAGGCGGTTGGTGGTGTAGTCGACCACCATGCCACCACTCACCATGCCCAGGTCTCCGGGCTGGTAGGTGAAGACCGGAGTGCCCGTGCGCGCGTTGAGTGCCACCACGCGATTCAGGGCCGGGTTCGCCAGCCGCGTCGCGAAGAACGCCAGGTCCAGGTTCGGCCGCGCGGCCTTGTATGCGGCGTTCGCGTAGTCGTGGAGCTGCGTCACGGGGAAGGACTGGATGGTGCCAATGGGTGCACCGGTGTTGTCCCAGCGCCACAGCACCGTGCCAGTGGTGGCGTTGAGCGCGTAGGCGACGCCTGACTGGTCGGCGGTGAGGATGTACTGGCCTGCCAGGCCATTGATCGGCACCACCGGGAAACGGCTGCCGATGAGGCCCGACAGGGGAAGCGGACGCCAGCGCTCGGAACCATCGGCCGAGGGCGTGGTGACATTGGTGAGATTGGCGACGACCGAGTCGTTGAAGGAGCTGAAGATGCCCACGCCCAGCTCGGTGATGGGCTGGAGGCGAGCATCCAGGCCCACCGAGTAGCACCACAACGGCGCCGCGCCGACGCGGGCCTGGGGCGTCGCGATGAGCGCCGCCGAGGCCGTGGGCCGGCTGCCCGCTGAGTACCGTCCCACGTCATCGGTGTTGAACACGCGGTAGTGATACGTGGTGCCGTTGACGACGGTGGTGTCGGTGATGGACGACGTCGAAGTGAAGCTCTCGGAGGCGACGACGGTGGCGTTGCCCAGCGTCGAGCCGGCGGCGTAGGTCCGACCGGCGACCGGCAGCGTGTTGGGTGCGGCCCCCGCGGAGCGAAGCACCAGCACGCCGTTGTGAACCGCGGGGTTGTCCCACGTCACCGTCACGCTCGCATCCCGAGCCACCGCGGTGAGTCGCTCGACTTCCGGCGCCGTGCCCGTGGCGATGGTCACCGGAGTCTCGATACGCGCGGCCGATTCGGACGCGTACGCGAGAGGCAGATGCATCCGGTGGCGGAACGCCGTGGGCGCGGTGACGTTTCCGACATTCGCGTACGTCACGGTGAAGGCGCGTTCCTGGTTGGGCATGATGCGCGCGGGATTGTTGTTCGCCGTCCAGGTGAAGCTCGTCGCATTGCTCGAGATGGACCACCCCGCCGGAGCCGCCGGGCTGCCGCTGACGAACGGGAAGAAGTTCACGGCGGGCCGGAGCAGCGTGACCTGCTCGAGCGGCAGCGTCCCCCGGTTCTGCACCGTGTAGACCACCGTCTGGTTCGGCACGCCCGGAACGAGCACGGACGGACTCGCCTTCAGGCGGTGCGTCACGATGCGGCCCTGTCCCGAACGTACGACCTGGGTCGTCGCGGCGCTCCCGTTCAACGTCGCATCCGCCTGCACATCAAAGGCGAAGTCGGAGAACTCGGCGCCGGTAAGGGTGTAGCTCCAGACGAAGTGCGCGGAAGCGCCGGGGGCCAGGCGCGACACGCTCGCGGGATTGGGGCCGGAGGCGAGCGCCGCCACGGCAGTGCCCACGAAGACGGGGGCACGAGGTGTCACGTTCAGATAGGACGCGGTGGTGGACGTGTTGGTGACGCTGAGCCGCACCTTCACCGTCTCGCCCACAAAGGCCTGGACGTTGTCCACGTCACCGGAGGCCGCGAGCACACCCACGTTCACCATGGGCGTGTCGGCCACGGCCGAGGTGACCGATCCGCTCCCGTTGGTGGCGCGGACGCTGGCCACCATCGTCCCGCCCGTCTCGGTGGTGGCTCGAGCGGAGAGGATGGCCGCGTTCCGCAGCGGAATGTTCACCTGGAAGTTGGCGGGCTGGACCTCGACGACCTCGAACGAGACACCGCCCACGCCGGTGCTGGGGCCTTCCGCCGTGATGTTGTTCTGGGCGGCCGTCTGGCTGGTCCGGTTCTCGATGACGAGGCGCGCGGTGATGTCGTCGCCCACGGGAAGAACCCGTGGCTGGATGTCGACCCGCGTGGACAATCCCACGCGCCGCCATTCCGCGGCGGCCGTCGTCCGATTCGTGGTGAAGGACTGGTTTCCGCAAGCCTCTAAGGCCGTCAGCGTCGTGAACCGCTGGCCCGTGGCATTGGCCGCCGTCACTTGCGGAATCATCCGCAGCGTGAAGGTCGCCGCCTGGTCCTGCATCAAACCGGCGTCCGCCAACGCGCAGTTGACCGGGATGTTGTACGTCACCTGTCGCGTCGCGATGAAGTGGTCCGCGACCCAACCCGCGGGCGCCGGGCTCTCCAGCAGCGTGTATCCGGTGGGCAGGATGAACGACACCTGGTTGATGGGCCGGAACAGCGGCGAGGTGCTCCGGGTGTTGTTGCGCACCTGGACGCGCAGCTCGGAGACCTCATCCATCACCACGGTCGCCTGGGTTTCCCCGGGCTCCGCGAGCGTCGTGAAGACGGCGGCGCGGGTCGTACTCTGGGCTAGCGCGGCGAAAGGAAGGACGAGCACCGCGACGAGCGCGGCGAGGCGGGCGTTCAGCGTGGGAATCATGGCGGAAGGCCTCACGTCACGGCTCCAGGGTGAAGGCGGCCGTGGTCAGCGGCGCGCCGTCGAGAAAGAAGCGAACCTGCCATGTCCCGCTCATGCCGGAGGTGGCCACCGTCGTTCCGGCCACGGGCAGCGAGAAGCGCACGGTGCGAGTCACGTCCGGCTTCGCCTCCACCACGGAGGTGCGCCGCTCGTACGGATGGCCTGAGGGCGACACGAACTCGACCTCCACGCGGCCCTTGCCACGCACGCCGCTCACCGTCAGGTCCACGTCCACCTGGGACACGTCCGACAGGCCGTGCGCGTCCAGCCCCACCACCTCCGCGTGTCCGGAGACGGGCGTCGGCATCGGCTCTCCCTCCGCGGCTTCAGCCGTCGGAGGCCGGGCGGCCTCGCTCTCCTCGCCCAACACGTCCGTGGGAGCAACGGGCTCCACGGCGGGCGGCGTGCCCTCCGCGGGTGCATCCGTCCAGTCGAACACCCGGGGAGAGATTCCGCTCTCCGTACAGGCCGTCAGCAGCAGCGCCGCCGCCGAGCAGCCCGCCGCAATGCGCGCTCGCATCACCGTACCTCCTGAAGCTCGTCGACCAGGCCCAGTCGGGCCAGGTCCGTGAGAAACCGCAACGTGTCCGTGAGCACCTGCCCCACGTCCATGGAGAACTCGCGGGCCACGACGTCGGCCACCGAGCGCGCGGAGCGCGTCCCGTCACTGAGCTCCCAGATTCGCACCGCCGTCGCGTTGAGGCCACGCAACGTGCGCCCCTCCGCGTCCAGCAGGAGAAAGTCCGCGCCGAAGCGCTGTCCCTCCGCCCCCACCCGTCGCCGCGGAAGATGGTCCGCCGAGAAGTCGCCGCTCATGGGCGCCCTCCCCGTCCCAGCCACCGCGCCACCCTGCCCCGCACCACCGCGCGCACCCGACCGAGCCGCGACGGGCCCCGGTCCCACTCCGCGCCCAGCTCCACCGCGCCCCGCCGGACACACGTCACGCGCCCGAGGATGCGCGACGCGGGAATCGGAGGGTCCTCCGCCGGCGCATTGTCCCCGCGCAGCGACAGCACGCCCTTCCCCGCTGCGCGGACCCGATGCAGGACGAGCGCGTCGTCGAACCGCGCCAGCACCACCTCACCCGGACGAGGCTCGCCAGACAGCGGCTCCACACCGGCGAAGTCCCCTGCCCGCAACGATGGCCACATGCTGTCTCCCCGTACGGGAATCCAGCGAAAGGCCGAAGGCGAAGCGGAGGTGGGGGACTCACCCGACATTTCCGAGCCAGTCTACTCCACCGGCCAGGGCGGCGCGAATGAGTCCCTTTGGATTCCCCTTGAATTTCCCGGAGGTTACAAGACCCCTCCGGGCTGGACTGAATCACGGGGAGTCCTGAATTCCCTCGACTACAAACTCAGGAGGCGCTGGGGGCGTCCGCCCGGGGGGCGGCCGAGTGGGCCCGCACCGTCCGCGCGATGTCGTCCAGGGCCACGGGGATGGGCTCCCCTCCGGCCATCGGCTTGAGCTTCGCCTGCCCGCTGGTGCGCTCCAGTTCGCCGAGCACGAGCGTGAAGCGCGCCCCGCTCTTGTCCGAGCGCTTCATCTGGCTCTTGAGGCTGCCGCCGCGCGTGTCGAAGTCCACGCGAAGGCCCTCGCGCCGCAGCCGGCTCGCCAGGGTGAAGGCCGCGTCATGCGAGCCCGCATCCGCCACCGCGATGAACAAGTCTGGCGTCGCGCCGAACTTCTGCTGGCTCTCCTTGAGCAGGAGCACCAGGCGGTCCAGGCCGCACGCGAAGCCGACGGCGGGCACGTCCGGCCCCCCCAGGCTCTTCACCAGCTTGTCGTAGCGGCCACCGGCGCCCACCGTGCTGGCGGTGCCCAGCGCGGGGTGCGAGGCGATGAACTCGAAGACGGTGCGCGTGTAGTAGTCCAGGCCACGAACCATGCGCGGATTGACGACGAACTTGATGTCCAGCGCCGTCAGCTTGCGCTGCACGTCATCGAAGTGCGCGCGGCACGGCTCGCACAGGAACTCGAGCACGTTGGGGCCCTTGGCGGCCACCGCCTGACACGTCGGGTTCTTGCAGTCGAGCACCCGCAGCGGGTTCTTCTCCATGCGCCGGTGACAGTCGGAGCACAGCTCCTCGCGGTGGGCCTGCAGGTACTCCACCAGCTTCGCGTGGTACGCGGGCCGGCACGTCTCGTCGCCCAATGAGTTGAGGTTGAGCGTGATGTCCTGGAGCCCCAGCTTCTGGAGGAACTGGGCCACCATGTCCATCACCTCGACGTCCTGGGCGGCCTCCTTCGAACCGTAGGCCTCCGCGCCGATTTGATAGAACTGCCGGTAGCGGCCCGTCTTCATCCGCTCGTACCGGAACATCGGCCCTGTGTAGAACCAGCGCGTCAGCGGCTCCTTGTTCACGATGGAGTGCTCGATGTACGCGCGCGCCGCCGGCGCCGTGCCCTCGGGTCTCAGGGACAGGCTGCGGTCGTTCTTGTCGGTGAAGGTGTACATCTCCTTGCCGACGATGTCCGTCTCCTCACCCACGCTGCGCACGAACAGCGCCGTGTCCTCCAGCATGGGCGTGCGGATCTCCCCATAACCGAAGCGACCGAACAGCTCCCGTGCCAGGCCCTCCACGTGCTGCCAGATCTCAATCTCGCCTGGCAGCAGGTCGTTCATGCCCTTGACGGCGCTGAGCGTCTGACTCACGGGATGACTCCAATGCGCTGCCCCAGCCGAAGCACCGCCTCTTCCTGGAGGCTCGCTTCCCACTTCACGCGGCCGGGCTCGAACAACAGGATGACGGTGGAGCCCATCTCGAACCGACCCAGCTCGCCGGCCTTCTCCACCTTGTAGCCCTCTTGATACCGGTGCACCTTGCCCGGCTGGCCCGTGTGCGTGGTGATGTCCTCGTAGGACGCCTTGATGCGCGACACACAGGTGGCGCCTACCTTCACCACGGCGCACTGCCCCGCCGCCGTCTGGAGGTAGGTCACCAGCCGCTCGTTGACGCAGAACAGGGACTGCTTGTTCTTCACCGACGCCGGATTCACCGGCCAGAACTCACCGGGGATGTACGCATAGCCGGTGATGGTGCCCGCCAGCGGCGAGTGGATGCGGTGGTAGTCGCGCGGCGACAGGTAGATGGTCGTCCAGGCTCCACCGTGGAAGGGCTTCGCCGCCTCCGCGTCACCCAGCAGCTCGTCCACCGTGTACTCGATGCCCTTGGCCTGCAGGCACCGGCCGTGCTCGGAATAGCCCACCTGCGACACGCGGCCGTCCACCGGGGACACCACGGCCTTCTCGTCCGGGTCGATGGGGCGCAGGCCCGGCTTGAGGGCGCGCGTGAAGAACTGCGCGAACGTGGGGTAGTGCTCGATGGGGTGCTCGGCCTCCGCCATGTCCACGTTGTAGGACTTGGCGAACGCCCGCATGGCCGCCTGGTGGACGGGCGCGGGAATGGGCACTCGCGTGGCCATGCCCACCGCCGTCGACAGGGCGGACTTGGGCAACACGCGCATCAACTTCATGAAGGTCTGTTCGTTCATGGGGCGTCTTTGACTAACGGCCGGCGTCGGTCCCCGCGGGGGGCTCCGTCCCGGCATCCAGCGTCCGCGTCACCGTCCGCACGGAGCTCTTGGGCAACAACATCAACACCCGGCCTTCTTCGACGATCAGCACCGTGTCGGGATGTCCGGGGTACTCCAGGCGGCAGGCCGTGCTGTCAGTCAGCTCCCACGCGTCCCGGATGCCGCGCCCCTCCACGTTGATGGGGGTGCCACGCTTGAAGCAGCCTCGGAAGCCGGCGACCAGCTCGTTCGCCGGGGTGCCAGTCTGGGGGCCGTTCACCGGGCCGGCGTCTGGAGGACCGGCGTCCACGGCCTCGGCGGGAGGAGGAGGCGGCGGCGGTGCCAGCGTGGTGGAGGGCGCGTTCGGGACGACCTCGTGGGCGCTGGCCACGGCCTTCTGCCTCGCGACGAGGGCCTCCTGCATGCGCGCCCGGTTCTTCTGGATGCGCTGGAGCAGCTCCTGCGCGGAGGGCGCATCCAGGCTGTCCTGGGGCACGCGCTGGAGCTTCGCCTCGATGGACCCCATCTGCGGGTCCAGATAGGCGTCATCCAGCTTCTGCGCGTACAGCTCGCGGAACTGGCGGGTGGCCTGCTCGTACTCAGCGGACGGCGGTGGTGGCTCGCGACGGCAGGCCGACAACACCAGCAGGAGGGCGGAAACAAGGGCCGCGAAGGGCCGGAGGGATGCTCGGAGGACCTGGGGGCGCACGCACCCGGTTTATTTCATTTCCCCCCGCCGTGCCCAGTTTTCAGAAAGCGCCGCGTCAAACGCCGAGGAACAGGCGCTTGCCGAAGTTGAGCGCCAGGTCGGCGTCGAAGATCTTCTGGGCGGACGTCTCGATGTCGTACTCCACCCGGACGTACTCCACCGTGCGCGCATCCGTGTCGCAGATGACGAAGCAGGCGCGGTTGTCGTAGTCGCGCGGCTGGCCCACGCTGCCCACGGAGATGATGTACTTGTAGCCCTTGCGGATGCCGAACTTCTGGGCCACCACGTCGTTCACCTCGCCATTGCCGATGGCGAACGCCCGGCACAGGTGGCTGTGGCCGATGAACGTCACCTCCGGCAGCTCCTCCACGTAGGGCGTCAGCTCCCGCGCCTGCTCCAGCGCGAAGATGTACTCGTACGCCTTCGGGTCGATGGGCGAGCCGTGGCAGAAGCCCACCTCGCCAATGCGGTACGTGTACGGAAGGCTGCGCAGCCACGCCATGTTCTCGTCCGTGAGGACGTTGGCGGACCAGTCCAGCGCGTGCCGGGCGGCGTCGTAGTAGTACGAGTAGTCCATCCGCCCCGCCACCGCGGCGTCGTGGTTGCCCAGCAGCGTGACTTCCGCCACCGAGCGCACCAGCTCGCAGCACGGGTTGGGAGACGCGCCGTAACCGACGATGTCCCCCAGGGACACGATGCGGTCGACCTTCTGATGCTCGGAGACCCGGAGCACCTCGGTGAGCGCTTCGATGTTGGAGTGGATGTCGGAGATGACGGCGATGCGCATGGATGCCTCGGTCGGTGGCGCCGCGTTCAGCCGGCCCAGACCGCCTTCACGGGGTTCTTCTGCTGCTGCGAGATAATCCGCCGGAGCCGCCCCAAGGTTTCCGCATCCAGCGATTCGAACTGGAGCCCCATCCCCGGCGGGTAGGCCCGGTCCTCCTCTTCCCTCAGCCATACCACCGTGGCCGCCGCCTGTACTTCGGGATCCTCCGCGGGCGTCAGCCGGAGGACCGCTCGCGCACCTCGCGCCAGCGGAGTGCTCGTCCGGAGAAACAGACCTCCCTCGCTCAGGTTCGTGATGCGGGCATACAGGGTGACGTTGTCTCCCTCGCACCAGCAGCGCAGCAAGGTGGGTACCCGTGCGGACTTTCGGTTATCGCTCAACCCTCTTCCTTCCCGAGCACCAAAGGATGGAAGCCTAGAGACGGCCTGAATCCACCGTCAAGTTCGTGGGTGAGCTGGGACCCCACCTCACCCTCCAGGCGCTCAACGCTCCAGCGGGCCCAGGTCGTCGAAATGGGTCAGCTTCCTGAATTCCGCGAAACGAGCGCGAATCTCCGGATGCGTCACCTCGCGCAGGCGCTCCAGGCTGAACTTCTCCACGGTGAAGGAGGCCATGACGCTGCCCATCACCATGGCCCGGCGCAGCACCGTCGAGTCGATGTCCGACGTCGCCGTGGCCAGCGCGCCCATGAAGCCACCCGCGAAGGTGTCACCGGCGCCGGTGGGGTCGAAGACCTCCGCCAGCGGGAAGGCCGGGCAGGCGAAGACGTGGTCCTTCTCGAAGAGGAGCGCGCCGTACTCGCCGCGCTTGATGACGACGCGCTGCGGACCCATGCCGAGGATGGCGCGCGCGGCCTTCACGACGTTGTGCTCACCGGCCAGCTGGCGCGCCTCCGCGTCGTTGACGAAGAGCAGGTTGACGCGCTGGAGCGTCTTGAGCAGGGCCTCGCGGCTGCCCTGGATCCAGAAGTTCATCGTGTCGGCGGCCACCAGCTTCGGCGAGCGCACCTGATCCACCACGCGCGCCTGCAGCTCCGGGTGGATGTTGCCCAGGAAGACGTAGGGCGTGTCGCGGTAGGCCGCGGGCAGCTCGGGCGAGAAGGTCTGGAAGACGTTGAGCTGGGTGTCCAGCGTCTTCGCCTCGTTCAGCTCGTAGCCATAGCGGCCCTTCCAGCGGAAGGTGCGGCCGGGCACGCGGGTGAGGCCCTCCAGGTCGATGCCTCGCCCCTTGAGGAAGCTCACGTGAGCTTCAGGGAAGTCCTCGCCCACCACGGCGACGATGCGCGCGGGAGTGAAGAACGACGCCGACGTGGAGAAGTAGGTGGCGGACCCGCCGAGGACGTCCTCCTTCTGTCCGAAGGGGGTTTCCACCGAGTCCAATGCGACGGAGCCGACGACAAGGAGGGACATTGCGAGCTTCCTGGAAATACAGAGGGGGGCACGGTGCCCTGCCAGGAACCCCGTGCCCGTGCCGGGTACGCGGTTTCACGGCTGGCGTCAAGCCGCGCAGCCGTGAAAACCCCGATCAGGGGGTGGGGATGCCCGTGGCCGTGAGGATGGCCTTCAGGTCGTCGTCGGTGAAGAACAGGCCGCCGCCCACGAAGAAATCGCGGCCGGCGATGAGGCGCTGCGTCGCCGTGTCCCGCTGCTGGGCGTTGAGCATGTCGTCCATGCCCGCGACGACGAACAGGTGGTCGAACGCCTGAGCCCGCAGCGTGGCGCGCAGCCGGGGATAACGCAGCTCGTCCGCCGCGAAGTTGAACGCGTCCATCTTCAGCGTGAGGGCGTCGTCGAACAGGTGCAGGTCCGCGCCCACGCCGCCGGTGGACTCGATGAGGCCCACGCGCAGGGTGGTGAAGTACCAGCGCTTGGCGAACTGCGCGCTGATCCGCAGGCTCTCCTTCGTCACCTTGCGGGTCTGGATGACGGGGTCGCCCTCGGACGGCGGATTGGTCTGCACGGTCTCCGTCGTCACGGTGCCGCGCGGGTCGTCCACCAGCTCCAACAGGTAGTACTTGTCCGGCTTGGGGATGAGCCGCACGGAGAAGACGTTCTTGGAGCGGCCCTGGGCGGCCAGGTAGCTGCTCTGGATGCCGACCTCCGTCTGGAGGTCGGTGAGCTTGGCGGCGAAGCGGGCCACGTCCTGCACCGTCTCGCGGACCTCGCGGCCCACGCTCTCGTCGGTGAGCAGCACGCCCGCGGCGCCCTCCCCGTCCTTCACCTTGCGGGTGATCTCCTCCAGGTTGCCCAGCGTGCTGTCCAGCTTGGTCAGCGTCTGCTTCAGGCTGGCGACGCTCTCCTTGAAGTCACCCTCCCCGCTCCCGACGATGTTCTTGACGCTGGCGAGCACCTCGCGCACGTCGCGGGTGATGAACTCGATGTTGTCGACGATGCGACCGACGTCGGCCTGGTTGTTCTGGGTGATGGTCCGCACGTCGGTCGACACCCCCTCGAAGTTCGCGAGGATGACGTCCAGCCGGTCCGCGTTGCGGCGCACCGTCGCGTCCACGGAGTCCGACAGACGGACGAGGTTCTCGACGATGCGCTGGAGCGAGCCGGCGCCGCGCTCTCCGCCCAGCACCTCGCGCAGCGCGCCCGTCACCTGCTGGATGTCGGAGGTGATCTGCGACAGCGACTCGAAGATGGCCTCCATGCCCTGCGTGTCGATGACCCGGCGGATCTGCCCGCCGTTCTCCAGCTTGGGGGCGTTCTCCGTGCCGGGATTCAAGTCCAGCAGGTAGTCGCCCAGGAGCGACTCCGAGCGCTTGGTGACGACCGCGTCCTCGCGCAGGTCCACGTCTTCGCGGATCTTCAGGACGACGCGCGCCCGCGTGCCCTCCAGGATGATGTCGTCAATCTCTCCCACCCGGATGCCGGCGATCTGCACCCGGCCGCGCACCGCGAGGCCCGACGCGTCCCGGAAATAGGCCCACACGCGCGTGGAGTCGCTGTCGCTCAGGCCGCCTTCGCGTGCGAACAGCACGAAGGTGACGAAAAAGGCCCCCGCGGCGATGACCAGCAGGCCAACACGGAAGGGCGTAACGAGCTTCTTCACCTGATGTGACTCCGAGGGCTACCGGCCGGGCGCGACTCTAACGTTTTGCATCTGGAGTGCCACATTTTCCTGAAAGCGGAGCCTCCCGGGGCCCCTGCCCTCAGTTCTTCCCGAACCACGTCTCCAGGAACACCTTCACCGCCGGGTGCTGGGACTCGCGCAGCTGCTCCGGAGGGCCGTGCGCCACGATGACGCCCTTGGACAGGAACGCGATCTGGTCCCCCACGTTGAACGCCGAGGAGATGTCGTGACTGATGACCACGCTCGTCACGCCCAACCCCTTCTGCGCCGCCAGGATCATCTCATCCACGTAGTCCGTGGTGATGGGGTCCAGCCCCGTGGTCGGCTCGTCGTAGAGGACGATCTTCGGGTCCAACACGACGGCGCGCGCCAGGCCCACGCGCTTGCGCATGCCGCCCGACAGGTCCGACGGGAACTTCGACTCCACCTCCCGTTTGAGCCCCATCAAGTCCAGCTTGGAGCGGACCTTGGCGTACAGCTCGTCCTCGGACAGGTGGGTGTGCTCGCGCAGGGGGAAGGCGACGTTCTCGAACACCGTCATGGAGTCGAAGAGGGCCGCGGCCTGGAACACCATGCCGAACTTGTTGCGGACGCGTTGGAGGCTTTGCACCCCCATGGGGATGATGTCCTCGCCGTCGATGATGACCTGGCCGCTGTCGGGGCGGAGCAGGCCAATCATGTGCTTCATCAGCACCGTCTTCCCGGAGCCGGAGCCGCCGAGGATGACGCACGTGCTGCCCGCGGGCACGCTGAGGTTGATGCCGGTGAGGACCTTGTTCTCACCGAACGTCTTGTGCAGGTCCACGATCTCGATCATCGGCTTCGTGGACATGCCGGCGTTGTCTTCGGACGGAGGACCGGAGGCAGCCATCAGTGCATCACGATGCCCACGAGGAAATCGAGGATGAAGATGGACAGGGCGCTGGCCACCATCGCCTCGGTCGTCGCCTGACCCACGCCCTTGGCGCCGCCCGACGCGTTGAAGCCCTTGTAGCAACAGATGAGCGCCACGGAGACGCCGAACACGGCCCCCTTGATGACGCCCTCGTAGATGTCCACCGGCTCCAGCCACTGCTGGGTGCGCGTCAGGAAGGTGCCCGGTGAGATTCCCAGGCCTCCCACCGCGACGAAGTAGGCGCCCGTCATGCCCGCGGTGCTGAACAGGATGGTCAGCATGGGGACCATGAACAGGCCCGCCAGGATTCGGGGCACCAGCAGGTACTGCACCGGGTTGACGGCCATGGTCTCCAGCGCGTCCACCTGCTCGGTGACGCGCATGGTGCCCAGCTCCGTGCACATCGCGGAGCCGGCGCGCATGGTGACCATCAGCGCGGAGAACACCGCCGCCAGTTCGCGCGTCAGCGTCAGCGCCACCGTGGGGCCGACGAGGCTCTCCGCGTCGAAGAGCGCGAAGGCCTCGGACGTCTGGAGGGCGAACACCATGCCGGTGAACAACCCCGTCAGTCCGACGATGAAGATGGAGCCCACCCCCACGAAGTCCAGCTGGGCGAACAGGTTGTGGAGGCGGAAGGGGCGCCGGACGCTCCAGCGGGCCACGTCGATGGCCAGCGTCACGACGCCGCCAATGGTGCTGACGACGTCGATGAGGCCCTTGCCGAAGCCGGCCACCGTCTGGGTGAAAATCCCTGGCTCGCGGGCCGGCTTGCTGGGGGTCTGCGTGGTCATGCGGTCAGGCGCCTACTCTTACGTGCCACGACGGGGGGCACAAGCGAAGTGTTCCCTCCCAGGCCTGGGAGCGATACCACCAGGCGGGCGGGCGACGAAGGGACTACCTCACTTCGGAGCGATGCGTTTATGTTCCGCGCCCCTTTCTTTCCAAGCCCGGTGCCCGCGAGGCGCACCGGGCCGAGAACTCAGACGAACATGGCAACTCATAAGGTCGGCGGCGAGGTGGACGCATACTGCACCCGCTGCAAGCTCACCCTCGCGCACACCATCCTGGCGATAGTGGGAACGAAGATCGCTCGGGTGCGCTGTAACACCTGCAACGGGGACCACGCCTACCGAGGCGCCCCGGGCACGACGGACCGCCCTGCTCCCACCCCGCGCGCGAGCCGGGCCTCGGGTGGCCTGACCAGGGCGGAGAAGATCATCATCTCCTTCGAGGAGCAGCTGGCTGGCAGGGACGTCGCCAACGCTCCCCGCTACAGCCCGAAGGACACGTACAGCGTGGATCAGGTCATCCAGCACCCGACGTTCGGCGTGGGACTGGTGACGGCGGTGCGGGGCGACAAGGTGGACCTCACCTTCCGCACCGACACCAAGACGCTGGTGCATGGCCGTGGCGGCGCGCCCTCGGAGAAGCCCGCCTTCAGCCCGCCCGTCCGGCAGGCGACCGGCCCCGCGGACAAGCCGCAGGTCGCCGCTGAAGAAGTCCCGGCGGAAGCGCCCGTCGAGGAATCCCCCGCAACCGGGGATTGACCGAGGCGAGGCGGGAGGGCGAAGTTGGGCGGCACGCTCGTGCGCACCCGCTCGCCGCCCTTCCTGCCGTTCCTCGTGCTGGCCCTGGCCGCTTCGGCGGCCCTGGCGGCGGCTCCTCCGGACTCCGGCCTGGAGGTGCGCGCCGCTCCTGCTCGGGTCGTCCTGGGGCGGGATTTGGCCGTCGCATTGGAGGTCCGCGTTCCTCCAGGCGCGGGGCCGGTGCGGGCCGCGGCGTCGTCGGGGCGGCTCGCGGAGGAGCGACTGGACGGCGGTGGTGCCCGGCGCACCTTCCGCTGGACGCCCCCTCCCGTACGGCACCCCCTGGTGGCGGTGTTCGCGTTCTGGGTCGAGGCCGGTGACGGCCCTCCCCAGGTGACGCTGTTCCGGCTCGGATTGCTCGGACAGACAACGCTCGACGTGGCCACCGCGCCTGGCGCCACCGTCGAGGTGTTGCTCGGCGACAAGCGATTTGGCCCCATCCAGGCGGATGCCCGAGGCAAGGCCCGCGTCCCCGTGGAGGTGCCTCCCGGTGTCGTGTCCGCGCGCGTGCTCGCCACTCGAGGTGAGCTGCGCACCGATGCGGCCACGCCCCTGGATGCGCCCCGCGCGAGCCCACGCGTCGCGGTGCTCACGCCCTCTCCCCTCCCCCCTGAGGGAGGCTGGTTGTTCGTCGCGGGAGAGGGACCGCTCGACGTGGCTGCGCTGGAGTTGTCCGTCGAGGGTGCCCGGTACGAGCCTGTGCGAAGAGGAGCCAACGTCGCGCGCTTCCGTGTGGTGCCAGCGCCCGAGGCCACCTCCGTCACCGTGAGCGTGCAATCGCCGGGGGCGGAAGTGGCTCGGACCCGGGCCGACGTGAGACGCGTGCCCTCGCCGAAGGACCTCGTGCCCGTGACTCCCTTCGCGGAGGAAGCCCAGGGCACATGGCGTCCGGCGCTGCAGGTGCTTGCGGGGGGCTCGTTCGCCAGCGGAGACAACACGGGCCCTTTCGGCGCGCTGGGTGTGTCGCTCACCGCGCCGTGGTGGAACGGACGGTTCGCGGCGGAGCTGGAGGTGGGCATGCGGGGCGCCACGTTCAACGGGACGGTGGGCACGCTTGGCGCGGTGCGTTCCCAGGTGCTGGCGGTGCCCGTCCTCGCGTCGGTGCGCGCGGAGGTGCTCCAGTTCGCCGCGTTCACCCTGTACGGCCGAGCAGGAGGTGGACTGGCGCCTTTCCGTCATCGACTCCGCAGCGACTTCCAGGCGGAAGTGAAAGAGAGCAAGCTTTCCGGCATGGGGTTCCTGGCCGTCCAGGGCGCGTACCGGTTCGGGCGCTGGAGCGCGCTGGGAGAGCTTCGTGGCGCGTGGGCGCCAGCGAGCACGCCCCTGCTGGACGCGCAGCTCGGCGGTGTGGCCGCGCTGCTGGGGATGAGGTTCGAGCCATGACTCGCGTCACCGTGCTCCTCGCGCTGCTGTTGGCGGCTTGCGGCTCGAGCGCGGTGCTCCCGGCTCCGACCATCATCGCGGTGAGTCCGAGAGAGGCGCAGGTCGGCTATCCCGGCACCATCCGCGTGACGCTGGACGCGGTGTTCCCCATCCGCGTGGACTACTCCCGCCAGGAGGCGCGCGCGGGGACCGGGACGCGGCTGTGGTTCGGCTCCGTGGAAGCGCCTCTGCACGACATCGACGAGAGCGGCACGCTCTCGGCGGATGTGCCGGAGCTGCTGCCCCCGGGAGCGCACGATGTCCGCGTCGTCCTCGCAGACGGTCGGGAGGCCCTCCGTGAACGAGGCTTCACCCTGCTCGACGGGGACGGCACCGACGAGGACGGCGGTGTGGAGGAGTTCCCCGACGGAGGCATCTTCGTCGCGGATGGAGGGCCGGAGCAGGATGGAGGGCCGACTCCGGGAACACCGATGCAGCCAGGGGACATCACCGGCTTCGAGTTCGAGTCCGTGCAGGAGCAGACCCGGGGCCAGCCCTTCGTCATCACGGTCCGAGCCCTGGGCCCTCGCGCGGCGGAGTTCGAGGACAAGCTGGACCTCACCGTGAACAAGTCCAACGGGGGCGTCAGCCCCACGTCGCTGGATCAATTCGTCGCGGGGGTCTGCACGCAGTCCATCACCCTGGACGTCCAGGGCGACAACGTGACGCTGACGGTGATGGACCGCTTCGGAGTCGAGGGCAACTCCAACAGCTTCAAGGTGAAGTAGTCCGCCGCGTCAGGCCAGCGTGAGGCGCAGCAGCTCGAGAACGCGCGCCATGTCCGGAGGCAGCGGAGCCTCCACCGCTCGGGCCTCCACTCCGGGTAGCGCGGGCCACTCCACCCGCGCCGCATGCAGGGGCGTGCGCGCGAGCGCCACGGCTTCCCCCTGCCCTCCCAGCTCCTTCTCCAGCCAGGGCGTGTCGCGGCCGTACTGGTGGTCCAGCAGCAGCGGGTGCCCCAGCGAGAGCAGGTGCACGCGAATCTGGTGCGTGCGTCCGGTGAGGGGTTCGGCTTCCACCAGCGTGGCGCGGTCGAAGCTCTCCACCGGTCTCACGCGCGTGCGCGAGGGCTTCGCCTCCGCTTCTCCCGGACGGGCCACGCGCATGCGGCCCTTGCGCGCGGCGACCAGCGGCGCGTCCACGAGGCTCGGCGCATCGATGCGCCCTTCCACCAGCGCGACATAGCGCTTGCGCACCTTGCCCGCCTCGAAGGCCACCGAGAGCGAGCGGTGGACCTGGGCGTCCAGCGCGAAGACGAGCGCACCGGAGGTGTCGCGATCCAACCGGTGCACCACGAAGATCTTCTGGCCCCGCTGTGCCTCCAGCGCATCGCGCAGGGATGGACCGCCATCACGCCCGGGGATGACAGGCACCCCGGGCGGCTTGTCCACCACCAGCAGTCCTCCTCCTTCGAAGAGGATGCGAACCTCGGTCACTCGTACTCCGAAGCCTGCACCACGGAGATGGGCCCCAGTCCGCGCAGCTGCTTCTTCACGGCATCGGCCTTGCCCAGCACGACGATGGTGGGCGGCTCCGCGAAGCAGTACTTCTTCGCCACCACGGCCACCTGCTTCGGTGTCACCGCGCGCAGCCTGTCGCGGAAGTTCATCACCCAGTCGTCCCCCAGCCCATGCAGTCGCATGTCGGCGATGCTGCTGGCGATGGACTCGTTCGTCTCCGTGCGCAGCGGGTAGAGGCCGCCCATGTACGCCTGCGCGTCGCGCAGTTCGCCCGGTTTGATTCCGGAGTCGCGCATCTTGGCGATCTCCGCCAGCGACACGTCGATGATCTCCCGCGTCGACTCCGTCTTGGTGAACGTCGACAGGGCGAAGATGCCCGCCGCGTTCATCGCGTCGAACCAGCAGCCGATGCCGTACGTGAGGCCCCGGTTGACGCGGACCTCGTTCATCAGGCGCGAGGTGAAGCCGCCGCCCAGGGCCACGTTCATCGACGTGGCCGGGAAGTAGTCCTCGTGGCCCATGCGGTAGCCCGGGCCGCCCATGCGCACCTGCGACTGCGTCTGGTCCGGCTTGTCCACCACGATGACCTTGCCGGCCTTCGCCACCTTGGTCAGCGGCGGGATGACCATGGGCGCGTCGGGGCCGCCCGTCCAACCGGCGAAGGACTCCTCGGCCGCCGCGGCCACGAGCTTGGGATCCACCGAGCCCACCACCACCAGCATGGCGATCTTCGGCCCCATGCGCTCCTGGTGGAAGCGCACCGCGTCTTCACGCGTGAAGGTGCTCACCGTCTTCACCGAGCCGCTCACGTCGTGCCCATAGGGATGATTTCCCCACAGGGCCTGGACCATGGCGCGGTCGGCGATGACGGACGGCTCGTCCAGGTCATTGGCGAACTGGGCCAGCGCCCTGTCGCGCGCGTCCACGACCTCCGACTCGGGGAAGCTGGGCTCCTGCACGAGCTGGCCCATGATGCCCAGCATCTGCGCGAAGTGCTCGGCCGGGGTGGTGATGGCGACGGACAACGTGTCCTCGCCCACGCCCACGCCCAGGCTCGCGCCGACGAACTCCACGGCCTCGTCGATGGCCTCCGCGTTCAGGCGGCGGGTGCCCCGGCGCAGCAACCGGGCCGCGAAGTCCGCGATGCCATGTTTGCCCGCGGGGTCGGTGGAGCTGCCGGCGCGAATCACCAGCCGCATGGAGACCATGGGCAGGGGGCCGCGCTCGGCGGCGACCACGCGCAGCCCGCTGGACGTGGTGCTCTCGTGCAGCGTGGGGAACACCAGGGCGCGACTGGCCGAGCTCTTCACGGGCGCGGCCTTGCGAGGTGCTGACTTCGTCGCCCGGGCCGGCGTCTTCTTCTTCGCGGCGCCGCGGGGGGCGGACTTCGGGGTTCGGCTCTTGCGGGAGGCCATGGAGGCAATCAGCTTTCTTCAGAAGGCGCGGGCACCAGCGTCACGACGGAGCGGCGCTCGGGGAGGAGGTATTTCGCGGCGGCGGCCTTCACCTGCTCGCTCGTCACGGCGGCATAGGCGGAAGGCAGCGTGAGGACGTGGCGCCAGTCACCCAGCAGCGCCTCGTAGTTGCCCATCGCATGGGCACGGCCATTGTTGGTGCCCAGCTCGCGCAGGTGGTCCGAGCGCAGGTTGTTGAGCGCCTTCTGGAGCTCGCGTTCGGTGATGCCATCGCGCGCCAGCTTCTCCAGCTCCGCGTACAGCGACGCCTCGGCCTTCTGCGGGTCCGCGCCGGGCTTCAGCTCCAGGAAGAAGAGGATGGTGCCGGGGTCGATGCGCCAGCTCCAGTCGAGCCCCACGCCCACCACCACCTTCTGCTCGTACACCATGGAGCGCACCAGCCGGCTCCCCTCCCCCTTCGTGAGCACGTACTGCGCCACGTCCAGGGCCAGGGTCTCCTCGTTGCGCGCGGCGGGCCCACGGTAGCCAATCATCACCGCCGGGGACTGCGCGGGGTGGCGCACGGTGGCGCGGCGCTCACCGCGCTGCTCGGGCTCCGCGTTGATGACGGGCAGCGGCGCGGGGCCTCGGGGAATGTCGCCGTAGTAGCGGCGCACCAGGGCCATCGTCTTCTTCGGGTCGATGTCGCCCGCGATGTAGAGCATCGCGTTGTTGGGGGCGTAGTAGGTGCGGAAGAACGCCTGGCAGTCTTCGCGACTGATGGCTTCGATATCCGCCAACCAGCCAATCACCGGCCAGCGATACGCGTGCGCCTTGTAGATGAGCGAATCCAGCTCCTCGCCCATCATCCCGCCGATGTCGTTGTCCATGCGGACGCTGCGCTCTTCCTTCACCACCTCGCGCTCGCTGGTGAGCATGTCCTGGGAGATGCGCAGCGAGCGCATCCGGTCCGACTCCAAATCCAGCACCGTCTCCAGCGCGTCGGAGGAGAAGTCGTCGTAGTACACCGTCGCATCGTGGGACGTGTACGCGTTGGAGCTGCCGCCGTTGGACTCCAGCGTCTTGTCGAACATCTTGGGGCCGTACTTCTTGGCCCCGTTGAACATCATGTGCTCGAACAGGTGGCTGATGCCGGTGATGCCGGGGCGCTCATTGCGGCTGCCCACGTTGAAGAAGGTGTAGAGGCTGACGACGGGGGCCAGGTGGTTGGCCAGCAGGCGGACCTGGAGGCCATTGGGCAGCGTGGCCTCGTGCACGTCGAACAGGGACTGGAGGGCGGGGTCCGCGGCGCGGGCGGGAGCGGACTTCGTGGAAGCCTTGCGCATAGGCCCCCAACGTATACAGGGCGAGGCTACAGGTCCACGACACCTTCACGCAGGGCCAACACCACGGCCTCCACATGAGAGTTGACGCCCATCTTCCGGTAGATATGTGACAGGTGCGTGCGGACGGTGCGGCGCTCCAGCGTCATCACGTGCCCCACCTCCGCGTTGGACAGGCCCTTGGCCACGTAGCCCAGCACCTCGAACTCCGTGGGCGTCAGCTTCCAGGGGTTGTCCGCCTTCTTCTCCGGGGTGGCGGGCTTGCCCTGGATGGACTGGAAGTAGTTCCAGAAGCGACGGGCGATGATGGCTTCCAGGACGGTGCCGCCCGCCATCACCTCGTGGATGCCGGCGCGAATCTTCTCCGGGCCCACGCGCTTCACCAGGTAGCCGGACGCGCCGGCCTGGATGGCCTCGTAGACCTTCTGCTCGTCGTCGAACGAGGTGAGGATGAGGATCTCCACCTCCGGCGCCTGACGCTTCACCTTCTGCGTCACCTGGATGCCGTTGATGCCGGGCAGCTCCAGGTCCAGCAGCACGAGCTGCGGCCGGACGCGGACGATGTCCTCCACCGCGGCCTCGCCCTCCTGACTGCTGCCCACGACCTCCAGCTCCTCGAACGTGCTCAGCACCTTGAGCAGGTTCTTGAGCAGCTGCGGCTGGTCCTCGACGACGAAGATGCGAGTGCGGTCCATGGTCACCGTCGGGGGGGCACGCTGAAGTTCAACACGGTTACTTGATTCTCTTTGCCCTTCAATATGCGGACCGACATCTTCTTCATCTCACCGGTCGACAGGGCGATCATCATGACCTCGTACGAGCCGACACGCACGGGGTAGCGCCTCACGGGCGTCGAGCGGCTGATGAGGTCTCCGTCGAGGAACACCTTCGCGGGGATGTTCGTCTCGATGGAGAGGAAGCCGCGCACCCTGACGGGTGGCTTGTTCAGCGCGACGACCTGCTCCTCCACTTCCTCCCGGGGCTCGGGCGCGCGGACGGCGGCGGCCTTCGGGGGCGGCGCGGGCCGGGGAATCGGCGTCGGGTCGGGAGGAAGCACGGGGGCATCCCCGGGCTCCTGCACCGGAGGGCCGTCCCCTCCCAGGCGCCAGGCGGCGATGACGAACGTCGACAGGCCGACGAGGGCCAGCACTCCGGCGATGGCGACCAGTCGACCGCGACGGTGCTGCGTATCGCGGATGCTCCGCTCGTCGGTGTTCATCCGCGGGGTGGGCTGCGCGGGAAGCGCGGGCGCGGAAGGCGGTGGCATCGCGATGTCGTCGCGCCGGCCCGGGTGCGCCACCGCGGGGAACGGGTCCGGCAGCGTGCGAGGCCCCTTCTCCACGGGCGGCGGCGCGCGCTTGGCCCGAGCCGCGGCGCGACGACCGACGACGGAGAACTCCTCGTCATCGTCGGGAGGCGGGCTCGGCGAGGAGAAGTCCTCGAAGACGCGCATGCGCGGATTGCGAACCTGTGCGCGCGCGGCCCCCTGGTCGGCTCCCCCACCC
>NZ_VIFM01000171.1 GCF_006636215.1 Myxococcus llanfairpwllgwyngyllgogerychwyrndrobwllllantysiliogogogochensis
GTGGTGGGGCGGCGGGGGCTTTTGCTTCGGCGGGCTTGTCCGCGCGCACGGGGACATTCGCGCCGAAGGCCACCGTCGACCCCGACGGCGCGGGTCTGTCGAGCTCCGGGCCCAATGAGCCCAGCGGGTCCTCGCGCGACTCTTGCGCGCGACCCGGTGGGCGCGCGGGTTTCTCGGTGCGCGCTCCCGTGGCTCCAGCTGGTGCCGGCTTCTCGGCGCGTACGGCGGGTTTCTCGGTGCGCGCTCCCGTGGCTCCGGCAGGTGCCGGATTCTCGGCGCGTACGGCGGGTTTCTCGGTGCGCGCTCCCATGGCCCCGGCAGGTGCCGGATGCTCGGCGTGGTAGCCCTCGCCCTGGGCAGGTGCGGGCTTCTCGGTACGTACGGCGGGCTTCTCGGCGCGCGCTCCCGTGGCCCCAGCTGGTGCGGGCTTCTCGGCGCGTGCGCCATCGGCCCGAGAAGACGCGGGCCTCTCGGCGCGGGCACTGGACGCGACGGGGTGCTCGGTGCGTTCGCCGGACGAGGCAGGCTTCTCGGCGCGTGCGCCGGACCCGACGGGCTGCTCGGTGCGTTCGCCGGACGGGGCAGGCTTCTCGGCACGTCCGCCAGACGCGACGTGCTTCTCGATGCGCTCGCCGGACGCGACAGGCTGCTCGGCGCGGCCGCCAGACGCGGTGGGCTTCTCGATGCGTTCGCCGGACGCGACAGGCTGCTCACCGCGTGCACCAGACGCAGCGGGCTTCTCGGCGCGGGCACCAGACGCGGCGGGCTTCTCGGCGCGAGAGCCCTCGGCCCGAGCAGGTGCTGCCCTCTCACCCCGGGCGCTCGCTGCATCACTTTGCGCGGCAGCTGCACTCACAGGCGCCGCCAACCTCGCGCCTTGCTCAGCGACAGCCCCCGACGCGGAGGAAGTGCCAGAAGGCGGCGGCGACTTCTCCGGGCGCGATCCTCCTGCACTGCCCTGCGCGGTGGCTCCGCCCGCGAGCACGGACCCCTTCTCACCGCGCGCGACCGAAGCGCCTTGCCCTCCCGATGGCGATCCGCCCCGCTCCTCGCGAGCGTCGGACGCGCCACCTCGAGCAGAAACGGCCCCCTGAGGAATCGTCGCCCTCTCTAGCCGCTGAGCCGCGCCCGGTCCCTTGTCCCCGCGCGCCGCCGAAACACTCGCAGCCACGGAGGATTGTGAGGCGCCGCCCTTCTCACCACGCGGCCCCGATGAACGCTCCGAGCCTTCGACCGCGGCCCCACCAGGAGAAACACTGGGGTCGGAGGTCGACGTAATCTCTTCGGACAAGTCATCGCGCCCTGCCGCGACAAGAGACGTCGTCGCCACGGGCAACGGAACGAGCGGTGACTTGGGTCCGCTCGGCTCACGGCGAGGTGTCGCGCTGCGAGGAGGTTCGGGGGGAGCCGCCTCCCGCTCCTCACGCGCGAGCCTCAGCCCTTCCGCGCGCCTTGCATAGACCTGCGCGCGCTCGGGATTCCGGAGCGACTCACGCCACATGCGCGCCAGCCTGTCCCAGGTCTGCTCGCGTTCGAGTTCGTCCTCCGTCGCGGTGGCCGCATTCTCAAGCGCCCAGGCCGCCTCACCCTTGTTGTCGCGCGCCAGCAGGCGCTCCACGAGCAGCAGCCACGCTTCCTTGTGCCCTGGCTCGAAGCGCACTGCCTGACGCAGCTCGTTCAGCGCGGCCTCGCTGTCTCCCGACGACTCCAGCGTGGCCACCAACTCCAGGCGGGACTGCCGCGCGACGGGCCCCCGCGACTCGCGCGCAATCTGGGCGCGAAGAAGCTGCCCGAGCGCCGCCATGTCCCCCAGCTCTCGCGCGAGCCACAGGAGCCGCTCACGGGCCTGCTCACTGTCGGGACTCTCGATGAGCACCTCGCCCCAGGCCCACTGAGCCAGGCGCGAATCATCGAGCTGTTCCTCCGCCGTACGCGCGAGCACCCGGAGCGCCTCCGCGCGGTCGGCCGCCCGACGTGGCGTGGTGGCGAGCACCGAGCGAAGGCGTGTCGCGATGACTGAGCGCTCCGCGTCCTCGACGCACAGCAGAAGGCCTGCGAGCGCGGGAATCAGCCCCGGCACAAGCGCCTCCGAGGCCTCGAAATCCGCGCGGGCCTTCTGCGGCTCCCCCATGTGGAGCCAGCGCTCTCCTCGGGTCAGAAGGGCCGTGGCGCGCGCGCGGCCCGTCTTCGCATGCTGAATCGCCTCATCGAGCGCACGCCGAACCAGCGAGGCGTCGTCACGCGAGGCCAGCAACCGGACCTGCTCACGCAGCGCGGCCCGGTCACCGGTCAGTTCGACAATCTCCCGGTACATGCGCGCCGCGCCAGCGGGGTCCTGGAGCTCGGTCTCCATCACCTCCGCGAGCCGCGTCAGCGCCTCCGCCCGCGCCACGGGGTCCTTCGCGCGGTCCGCGCGCTTGAGGTACAGCTGGGCCAGTTCACGCCAGGCCCGACGCGCGACGAACTGCGCCTCCAGCTTCTGCGAACGCGCCAGTTCCTCCGCGTCCTCGCCAGGAGTGGACTCCACGGGCCCAGGTCGCCCCGTTCGGGACGGCGGCACGGTGGCGGGGCTGCCCATGTTCCGGGGCACGGGCTCCGCGCGGACCGGCGCCGACACACCGGGCGGTGCGCCTCCCAGTGCAGCGAAGAGGTCCGCGAGAGGAACCTCCATCGTCTCCGAACGCGGAGCCTCTTCAGCTCTCGTGAGGGATGGCGCTGGCTGCGTCCTGGAGCGAGCGGGCTCCGTGCCCACCGGGTGAAGCACGGGGGGCGGGCTGGCGAAGGCGGGCTTCCCCTTCGAGGAGGGATCTGATCTCCCAACAGCGGAGCGCGCCGGTGGTGGCGCCTCCTGGGGGGACACATCCCAGGGGAAAGCCAGGTCTTCGACCCTGACCGCCGGCATCTCCACCTGGGTCTTCGCGCGGAGGTCGGCTTCGGTCGGGGACTCGTCCGCCAGGGCCCGAGTGGCCCCAGGGGCCGCATCCGCCGGAGGAACATCCTCATCGCTCGACACGGCACGAGACGACGAAGCCACCTCGTCAGTCAGGTTCGTGCTTGCCGGGGACTGACTTGAGGAAGCCACCGTGTCAGCGCGGCCCGCGCTGGACTCGGCATCGAGAGGCAGAGCCAATGCATCGGTCCGACTCACGCTCGGTTCGGTACCGACAGGCAAGGCCAACGCATCGGTCTGGCTCGCGCTCGGCTCGGCGTCGATGGGCGAAGCCGTCGGAGCGGTCAACTCCAAGCTCGACGCGACCTGTGCCGAGGCGCGTCCTACGCGAGGCTGTGCATCACTTGATGCCGTGCGGGCTGGCGAAGCGACCGAGTCCGTCGGCTTCGCACCCGCCACGACCTGATGCTCGGGTTGCCCTGCCGCTGCGCGTGCCTTCGTTCCGACGGTGGCACTACTCGAGGAGGTGGGGGAAGACACCTCCGGCAGAGAGGCTTCCACTTCACTCAGCCCGGCACTCGATGCGGCTGCGGTCAGCAAAGCGTCCGCGCCACTCTGACTGGTTGAAGCAGCCTTGTTGGGCGGGACCTCCGCATCGCGAGTTCCAGTGGAAGCCGACTCGCTCGACAGAGACGCTGCGCCACTCTGCGCGGTTGAAGCCAGCCCGCTCGCCGGAGGCGCTGCGTCACTCGGCCCAGGTGAAACCGACTTATTGGGCGTGTCCTCTGTGTCGCCGGGTGCTGTTGAACCCGGCTTGTTGGGCAAGGCCGCTGCGTCGCTGAGCCCGGTTGACGCTACCTCACTCGGCGGAGCCTCCGCGCCACCTGGTCCACTCAGGGCTCCGTTGTTCGACAGTGCCTTCGAGACATCTGCCGCAGCCTCCCGCTCACCTTGCCCAGCACGCGGAGCCGGTTCGGTCGGCAACGTCCCCGTGGCACTCGCCCCCGCGATTGAATCAGCCTCGGTCGGAGAAGCCTCCTTGTCGAGCCGCTCCATCGCCGGAGCCGCATTCCGCAACGCACCCGGCGCATCACTCCCCGCCACGCCTCGCACAGCTCCGGGACCTGCGTCCCTCGACAACGACAGCTCCGCCGAAGCCTCCGTGGCGGGAGCATAAACCACCCCACTCGCCACAGCCTCCGACTTCGCACGTGACGGCGCGGACTCCACAGACAGGCCGCTGTCGCGCAGCCCCTGCTCCGAAGACTCTTGCCCCGACGAGGCCCCTGCGCTCGGCACCGACTCGGTCGGGTCCACATCCCACGGCACCACCGGCGCACTCGCAGACGACGTGGGCGCCTGCACGGAACGCGCTGAAGACGCGTCCTCCCGCGACACGGCCTCCGCCGCGCGCGGCACCACGGTGGTTGGAGCCTCCGACATGCTCCCAACCTCGGGAGGCTCTCCCCGGCCGGAGCCCACTCCAGGCGACGCCTCCACCATCGACAACCCGAGGGGCGGGCCCTCCACCTGGAACTGCACCCGCGCCAGCTCCATCGTGAGCGTACGCGGCAGCGAAACCACGGCAGGCGGACCCGAGGTCGCACCCGAGGCATCGACCACCGTCGCCGCGTGGTAGTCGACCTCGTCCTCTTCCCAGACCGCCATGGCCTGCACGCCCGACTTCTTCGTGGGCAGCTTCTCCAGCACCGCGCTCGTCGGCGACGGTGCGCGCCCTCCGCTCGCCCCACCCCTGGCGCGGAGCACCTCGAGGACCCGCAGCGCGCGGCGCTCCTCGGGGAACTCTCCCACCAGGGCCTCCAGCACCAAGACCGCTCGGGGCGCCTGGTTCGTCTTGCGCAACACCCGCGCGAGCTGACGCCGTACAGCGCGACGCACCTCGGCGGATGCGGTGGCGGGAACGGAATCCAGCAACCCGATGGCAACAGCCTCGACACCCGCGAGTCGCGCGAAGCGAACGAGCCCCGCGGCCAGGCGCGGCGACATGGGAAGCGTCCGGCTGGCGTTCTCCAGCTCCTCGAAGGCCCGCGAGGGAGCGCCTTCGCGCAGCCAGCGCACAGCGGCACCAAGGTGGCGAGCCACCCCGACTTCCGCATCGTCCGTCGACCCGACCTCGGGCATGCCGGTTCGCGGCACCTCCTGTCGGACGGCCGCGGGCTCCGGCGTGCCGGCGTCCTTGCCGTTTCTCACGCCACCCATGGGTGCGGCAGTCTACACAACGACGGCCATCCCGGTTGTCACCGTCATTCTTCCCGCCCGAAATGCCGAGGCCCCCGTGGCCCGAGCGACGGCGAGCCTCCTGAAAGGCACTCTCCAGGACCTTCGGCTGCCTGCTGTCGACAGTGGCTCGGCGGGCACCCTCACCGTCCTGGCCGACTGGCCGCCCACGACCCAGGGACGGAGCAACTTGACGGCGGCGGCCCAGGTCTGGTGGCGGACCTGAACCGGGCGCTCCGGGAAGCCCTTGACCTCGCCCGGATGGATACGGACGACGACGCCCTCCCCCACCGCCTGATGCCAGGTGTGGCCGCCCTGGAGGCCGAGCCCGACCTGACCCGTGGGGCCCGGCCGGACGAAACCCCGGTGAGCCCCTTCACTTCTCGGGCACGCTCCCCTGGGGAACCACGACTCCCGCGAGGGTGAAGAAGCGCAGCAGGTCCTCGGGCACCGGAGCCTCCACGCGCAGCGGCGTTCCCGTGCGCGGATGCGCCAGCTCCAGCGCCTGCGCATGCAACAGGCAGCGGGCCGCGTCGACGCCTCCCGCCTGCTCCGCGCCGCCATAGCGCGAGTCCCCGAGAATGGGCGCGCCGAGCGCCGTCAGGTGCGCCCGCAGTTGGTGCGTGCGTCCCGTCTGGGGCAACAGCTCCACCACACAGAACTCCGGCCCCGCGTACAGCGTGCGGAAGTGCGTCAGCGCGGGCACGCCGTTCGCCGCGCGAGTCGCTCGCCAGCGCCCCGGACGCGACGGGTCCTTCGACAACGGCAGGTCCACCGTCCCCGATGCGGGCAGCCCAGGGCCGGTGGCCGCCACGTAGCGCTTGCGCGCCCGGCCCTCCCGGAACTCCGCCGCCAGCGCCGACGTCGCCTGGGGCGTCTTGCCGAACACCGTGACTCCCGAAGTCTCCCGATCCAACCGGTGCACCAGTCCCGCCTCGCGTCCCAGGTAGCCACTCACCTGGTCCACCAGGCTGCCTCCCACGCGCGCCTCCGTGGGCTGCGCGGGGAGCCCCGCCGGCTTGTCCACGGCGAGGACCTCCGCGTCCTCATGCAACACGCGGAACATGGGGGCGTCGGGGGCCTTCTCCAGCGGGCTCTGCCCTCCCTCCTCCAGCACCACCGCCACCACCTGCCCGGGGGCCAGCCGCGCCTTCACGTCCCGGCAGCGCCGCCCGGCCACGTACACGGCGCCCACCTCCACCAGCCCACGCGCCTGCTCCACGGGCAAGCCGAGCTCCGCGGCCACCGCCTCCACCACCGCCCGCGCGCCTTCCGCCCGGAATGTCCGACGCTTCACGGCCCACCTCACACGCGTCCAATGCCGGGCTGCTCGCTACAGAAAGGCACGGCGAACCACAAGCCGGAGCCTGCTCGCTCGCTGGGATTCACCTGTCCTCCAGGGGCCAACAAGCGACGGAGCATCCCACCCTCGGCCCTTTGTGCCCGCCAGCCCTGGTACGGTCCGCGCCCCATGGACCGCCCCCTACACGCCGTCCGCACACGGCTGGACGATTTCCTCGCCGAGCTGGCCACCCTTCAGTACCGGCATGGTGCCGGCCTCGCGCGAGAGCTTCCCATCGCGAGCCTCCACGCCTCCTTCCCGGAGCTGTCCGCCCCGGACACCTTCGTCGCCGCCAGCGAGGCGCTCGCCAAGGCCCGAGCCAAGAACGACGTCCTCGCCGCCCGCCGCATCCAACTCGTGCGCGAGCTGGTGGCCACCCAGGTGGAAGAGGCCCTCGCCGCCCGTGCCGCCCAGGCCATGGCCACCGTGGAAGCCAACGCGGTGCTCAACGTCGACGACGAGTCCTTCAACTTCACCGGGGCCATGGGGCGACTCCCCCACGAACCGAATCGTGCCCGCCGCGCCGGCCTGGAGCGCGCCGTCGGCAACTACCTCTGGGAGCACCGAAGCCCCTATGGCGACCGTCGCGAAGCCGCCCTGCTCACCGCCGAGCGACTGGGCGCCCAGGACTATCCGTCCCTGCGCGAGGACGTCACCGGCATCGCCTACGCGAAGCTCGCCGAGGCCGCCGAGCAGACGCTGAAGCGCACCGAGGACGCCTACCGCGACGTGTTCGCCTACGTGCTCAGGAAGACGGACCCGCAACTGCGGCCCCTGCCTGGTGGTGATGCGCGTCGGCATGACGTCCAGGCCGCGCTTCAGGCGCCATGGCTGGACGAGCACTTCCGCCGCGAGGATGCGTGGCCCGCGGTGCGCCAGTGGATGGGCGAGTGGGGCTTCACGCCCAACGCCGGAGGCCGCATCCACCTGGACGAGGAGGACCGCCCCGGCAAGTCACCCCGCCCCTTCGTCGTCACCATCCGCGTGCCGGACGACATCCGGCTGGTGCTCCAGCCGCGCGGCGGACTCGATGCCGTGGGCAGCCTGCTCCACGAGCTGGGCCACGCCCACCACCGCGCGCATGTCTCGGAGGACCTGCCCATGGAGCTGCGCCGCCTGGGCGATGCGGCCGTGACGGAAGCGCACGCCGCCGTCTTCGAGCGACTGCTGTTGTCCTCCGATTGGCTCAAGCGCTACCTGGGCCTCGCCACGATGCTCGCGCGCGACACGGCGCGGATGGCCGCGTTCCAGTCGCTCAGCGTGCTGCGCCGCCACTGCGCGAAGCTGTCCTATGAGCTGTCGCTCTGCAGGAAGGGCCCGTCCACCGAACGCGCCGACGAGTACGCCGACGGCCAGCGCCGCGCCCTCTTCGCGGAGCCACATCCCGGGTTCTACCTGTACGACGTGGACCCCCAGCTCTACGTGGCGCACTACCTGCGAGCCTGGGCCCTGGAGGCCCGACTCACCACGCGCCTCACCGAGCGCTTCAACGAGGACTTCTGGAGGAACCCGAACGCCGCCACCTGGCTGAAGGGGCTGTACGCTCGGGGTGGAACGGATGACGCGGAAGGACTGGCCACGGAGGTGTCGGGCACGCCGCTGGCATTGCCCGAGGCGGGGGAGCGCCTCGTGGCCATCCTCAACCGGTAGTGGTGGCTGCGCGAGCGACTACTTCTTCTTGCGCAGCGCCCGGACGATCTTGTCCTTCGTCGGGTTGGCGGCCGTCTCGCGAGCACGGGGTGCTTCGGGCGCCGCCGCCTTGGTGGCCGGCGTCTTGGCCGCGGCGCGCGCGCGCATGGCCTTCATCAACTGCATCTCGATGACGAGCAGCTCGTCGCCCAGCTCTTCGTTGTCACCGGCAGCGCGCGGAAGCGGGGCTCGCGTGCTGGAAGCGCCGGCGCCATGCCGCATGCGCAGCGCCTTCTCCTCCTCGGCCGTGAGCGTGCGCGTCTTCTCCAGCGCCGCCTTGACCTCCTTGGCCGTCACCGTGCTACTCCCGACCTTGCGCTCCATCTCCGCTCCCTTGTTGTGCAGTCCGCTGAACATCCGAGCATGTCGGACGCGTCCGAGCCGCAACCGTCGGGGATTGTAGAGGACGCAAGAGTTGGCGCAAATTTTCTTCCAACAGGTCGCTCCCGCCCTGTAGCGCCAGAGGGTGCCTACAGGTGCATTCCCAGTCCCAGGAACGCGGTGGAGAGCGCCTGGCGCCGCCCGGAAAAGGGAGACCCGCTGGCGGAGAAGTTCTGGTAGCGGGCCTGGGCGGACAGGAAAAGCCGGCGTCCCAGCTCCACGTCCATTCCCCCGCACAGCTCCGGCCCCAATTGGAGAACACGCGGCGGCTCTTCCCCTTCCCGGCCGTGGGACACCAGGAGGCTCACCCCCAGCCCCAGGTACGGGCGGACCCGGCGTGCTTCGGGAATCGTGATTCGCAGGGACATGGGGGTCGCCTCGGTGAGCCGGCGGTTGGAGGCCACGTGTCCGCCCACCTCCAGGAGGGACTGCTCCCGGCGATAGCTCCAGGCCAGCCCCGCGCTGTAGCCCACCTCCCGCCGCCCGTCCGGGTCCTTCAGGACGAACGCCCCCACCGGGAACACGGTGACGCCCAGGCTGCGAGAGGGAGGCTCCGCCCTCGCGAGCGGCGTGACGAGCCCGCATAGGCACAGGAGCAGGAGGCGGAGACAGCGCATGGGCCCGGGGAGAGCAAGGCACACGCCACCCGGAATCCCACGTGAATCCAGGGACTTGAGAGGCGCGTTGGCGCCCCTGCCACGGGTGTCCGGGCGATGGGGTCAGGGCAGGCGGCCTGGCTCGGACGACCCGCGCGCCTGGCTCCCATGACTCGCTTGTCCGGCTCGAAGGAGGCCTCCTCGGGAGGAGGCCCACTCGTTCAACGGACGGCTCCGCCGGGACCGCTCCGGGTGGGGGCTCACCCAGGCACCCCACCTGCTCGACGAACGACTCCGGCGCGGCGGCATCAGTAGGGCGCCCACCCGGGCACCCCACCCGCTCGACGAACTACTCCGGCGCGGCCTCGTCCTCGGGCTCGGGCGGCGCCTCACCCGGCGTCGTGCTCTTGGCGCCCTCGGGCTTCGCGCGCTCGATGCCGAAGCGGTCCAGCGCGTCGGCGATGCCCTGGGGCTTGTCCGCGTCGGGGAGGAACTCCTCGGGCGGCGCGAGCCTCGGGTCCTTGCCCAGCTCCGACAGGGACGCCTCCAAGGTCAGCCGCAACTCCGCCGCCTCGGGCGTCTTCTCCGACGGCACCCCGACGCGCCCGTCCAGCCGCGCCTTGAGGACCACGGAGGTGGCCGCGTCCACCAGCACCTCGCCATCCAGCGAGCGCGGCAGCCGGTGGGCGAAGAAGTTCGCGCGCCGACGCGTCGTCTCGTCCGAGCCCCCCTTGGACTGGAACAGCGCTGGCAGCGGTCGGGACGCATCGCCCTCCGTGGCCGGGGCCAGCGTCACCACGTAGCGCCACGCCGTGCGCCCTTCATAGGTGACGGTGCCCTGCGGGGCGAGCTTGAGCCGCCCCTGGAAGAGGATGTCGAAGTCGCGGATGGCGCCGGTCAGCTCCGTGCGGGTGCGCTCGGCCATGCCGCGGTCACGAAGGCGCTGACGGAACGGGCCATACCGGTTGCGGGCGAACACCTGTCCCCCCACGCGCATGACCTCCAGGCCCTGGTCCCTCGAGTTCTCCAGCACGCCGTGGAAGTCGCCGCTGACACCCCCGGGCCCCGCGCGGAACGTGCGCGTCTCGGTGAGCTTCACGGGGTTGGACTCGGCGGAGGTCCACTCGTAGCCGAGGGTGGCCTGGTAGCGGTGGGGACCCAGCCGCTCGGTGATTTCGGCGGCGTCCATGCCGAGGATTCGGCGGGCCACCTGAGGGTTTTCCGCGACATCCTCCGGCGGGAGCTTCTGCTGGGCGGAGGCGACCACCTTGGGAGGGTCCTCCGGCGAGAAGATGCGCGCCTTGGCCGCCTTGTCGACCGGGTCCGAGCAACTGGCGGCGGCCAGCGCCAAGGCGAGGGTGACGGCGGACTTCTTCAGACGGCTCACGACTCCTCCGGAGGGGGTACCACGGGGGCGGCAAGTTACGTGGCGCATACAAGAGCGGCAAGCAGCGGCTTGCGTGCGGCCGTGCAAGGGATAGAACGCCCTTCTCATGCAGAACCTGCGCGACAAGTTGTTGAAGGCGGGCCTCGTCACCGAGGAACAGTCCAAGAAGGCTGATGCGGCAACCAGCCAGACGGAAGCCCGGAGGCCCCAGCCCCAGGAGGGCGGACGTCCAGGCGGCAACCGTCCTCCGCCCCGGCGTGACGAGAACCGGACACCCGGTGGCCCGTCACCCCGGAGCGAGGACCGTGGCCCCGGCCCCCGAGAGGGTGGCGGACGTCCCGGTGGTGGCCGCCCTGGTGGTGGCGGTGCGCCCCGTCATGGTGGCTCGTTCCGGCCCGGTGGCGGTGGCGGAGGTGGAGCGCCCCAGCACGGGCGTCCCGCCGCCGTGGCCGAGAAGCCCATTCCCAAGCTGCCCCCCATGCCCGGCTCCAAGGCCTACCAGCGCGCCGAATCCAAGCGCCAGGTGGAGCTGGACAAGGCGCTGCGCGAGCTCGTGCTGGGCTCGCAGGTGCCACTGGAGCCCGGGGAGACGGCGTTCTACTTCATGACCCGCAAGGGCAAGCTGCGGCGGATGGAGTTGACGCCGGAGCAGGCCAAGCGGCTGGAGGACGGCGAGCTCGGCGTGGTGGAGCGTCCGGACCCGGCGCAAATCGAGCACTCGCTGGTGCCCGCCGCGGCGGCCGAGCAGATGTTCGCGCTCTCGAAGAAGGCGGTGCGCTTCTTCAACCGGAAGGACAACCCCGTCGGCTTCATGAACGACGAGGAGCTCAAGGCGCAGCAGGCGGCGGAAGCCGCTGGCACCGCGCCGGAGCTGTCCGACGAGGCCTCGGCGGAAGGCACGGAGACCGCCTCGGAGGAAGGCGCCGAAACGTCCGCTCCGACCGAAGCCGAGGCGACGACGGCCGAAGAAGCCCCGAAGGCCGAGGGCGGCGAGAGCCAGGGCTGACCTCGGCTTCGCCTGTGATGGCCCTCCCCTCTCCCGCTCGACTGGGATGAGGGGAGGCATCACGCGGGCGTCAGTCGAAGGCGTCGATTCCGGTGATGGCCTTGCCGAGCACCAGCGTGTGCACCTCGTGGGTGCCCTCGTAGGTGAAGACCGATTCGAGATTCAACATGTGGCGCACTGGTGGGTACGCATCGGTGATGCCATTGGCGCCGTAGATGCTCCGCGCCACGCGGGCGATGTCGAGCGCGCTCTTCACGTTGTTGCGCTTGGCCAGGCTCACCATGACGGGCGTCACCTTGCCCTCGTCCTTGAGCCGCGCCACGCGCAGGCCCACGAGCTGCGCCTTGACGATGTCCTGGAGCATGTCCGCCAGCTTCTCCTGCGTGAGCTGGTAGCCGGCCACGGGCTTGCCGTTGAACGACGCGCGGGACAGGGAGTACTCGCGAGCGCCCTCGAAGCAGGCGATGGCCGCGCCGGTGACAGCGAAGGCGATGCCCAACCGCGCGTTGTTGAGACAGGACAAGGGGCCTCGCAGGCCCACCACGCCGGGCAGCATGTTGCGCGCGGGCACCCGCACGTCCTGGAAGGACAGCTCGCTGGTGATGGACGCGCGCAGGGAGAACTTGCCGGGGATGTCCCGCGCGGTGAAGCCGGGCATGCCCTTCTCCACCAGGAAACCTCGGACGGACTCGGGGCCGCCGTCGTCCGTCTTCGCCCACACCACCGCGACGTCGGCGATGGCGCCGTTGGTAATCCACGTCTTGGTGCCGTTGAGGACGTAGTCGTCGCCGTCCTTGCGCGCGCGGGTGCGCATGCCTCCAGGGTTGGAGCCGAAGTCCGGCTCGGTGAGGCCGAAGCACCCGATGACGCGCCCTTTGGCCATGCCCGGCAGGAAGCGCTCCTTCTGCTCATCGCTGCCATACGCATGGATGGGAAACATGCAGAGCGAGCCCTGCACAGAGGCGAAGGAGCGCAGCCCCGAGTCTCCCCGCTCCAGCTCCTGGAGGATGAGGCCGTAGCTGACGGTGTTCATCCCCGCGCAGCCGTAGCCCTGGAGGTTGGCGCCCAGCACGCCCATCTCCGCGAGCTGGGGGACCAGGTGGAAGGGGAAGGTGCCATCGCGAAAGTGCCCGCCGATGATGGGCAGTACTTCGCGGTCCACGAAGGCGGCCACCGTGTCGCGAGCGGCCTTCTCCTCGGGGGACAGCAGGTCGTCCAGCCGGAACAAGTCAGTGATGTCCGCGCGTGCCATGGCGCCGTCCTAACGCCCGCCTCCAGGAGCGTCAAACGCCCCCGCAACCGCGCCTGCCTCCGGGGGGTTAACATGGGGTGTCGGCGGCAAGGGCCGGAGGTGGAGCACGATGGTGCACGCATTCATGGCGCTGTTCCCCCTCGTCCTGGGCGTGTCGGGGACGCTGAAGGTGTCGATGGTGGGCCTGGGATGGTGGGCGGCCGGGCTCCAGGCCGGGGCGCGCCGGCGCGTCTACCGCAAGCCGCTGGCGCCGGGACAACTTCGCAGCGAGGCGTGGGCGGCGGTGCGGGTGTTGGTCTTCGACGCGGTGCTCGTCGCCGCGTTCCGCGTCGTGTACCAGTCGCGACTGGCACCCTTCAGCGTGGGCGCCACGGTGGCGACCTTCGCCTTTCTCTTCGTGGGCTTCGAGGTGTGGTTCTACGCCACGCACCGCCTGCTGCACACCCGCGCGCTCTACCGGTTCCACGCGCAGCACCATGTGGCACAGGTGACGAATCCGCTGACCTCGCTGTCCTTCTCGTTGGTGGAGCGCGTGGTGCTGCTGGCGGGCAACTTCGGCCTCGTCATCCTGGCGTTGGAGGTGATGCCCGTCACCCAGGCGGGGGTGATGCTCTACATCCTCGCCAACTACGTGCTCAACGTGGTGGGACATGGGAACACCGAGTGGCTGCCGGAGCGCTTCGTGTCCACCTGGCTCGGGCGACAGGTCCTCACGCCCACCTTCCACGCCATGCACCACGCTCGACACCAGGGCCACTACGGCCTGTACACCACGGTGCTGGACCGGTGGCTGGGCACGGCGTTCGACGACTATCCCCAGGTGCATGCCCGCGCGCGGGCTGGCGAGGGACTGGAGCGCGTGGGGGAGCGGCTGCGGCCCCAGGCGCCCGTCGCGGTGCTCGCCCCCACCGCGTGAGTCGTGTCGTCGGGCGTGCCCGTGCCGGCCTGGGGCGCTAGGCTGCCGCGCATGACGACGATCCAGAAGACCGTGGTGGTGACGGGCGCGAGCCGAGGCATTGGCCGCGCCGTGGCGTTGACCTTCGCGCGTGAGGGCTATCGCGTCTGGGCCCTGGCCCGCGCCGCGGATGCGCTCGCGGTGCTCGTCAAGGAGGGCGGAGACAGCATCCGGCCCCTCGTCGTGGACGTGGCGGACGAGGCCGCGCTGGTCGCGGCGACGAAGACGATTCTCGCGGAAGGCGCCCCGGGCGTGCTCGTGAACAACGCGGGCATCACCGTGTCCGCGCCGCTGACGAAGACGAGCACCGCGGACCTGGCGCGGGTGATGGCCATCAACGTGACGGCCCCCTTCCTGCTTTGCCGCGAGCTGATGCCCGCCATGGCGCAGGCCGGAGGTGGCCGGGTCATCAACATCGGCTCCATGGCCGCCGTGCGCGGGATGAAATACACGTCCGCCTACTGCGCCTCCAAGCACGCGCTGCTGGGCCTGACGCGCGCGCTGGCGGTGGAGTACGCGAAGAAGCAGGTGACGGTGAACGCGGTAAACCCGGGCTGGGTGGAGACGGACATGTTCTCCAACGCGACGGCGGCGATTTCACACACGACGGGCCGCACCGGAGAGCAGGCGCGCGAGGCCCTGGCGTCGATGAACGCCATGGGCCGCATCGTCCAGCCGGAGGAGGTGGCGGCGCTGTGCCTCTTCCTCGCGTCGGACGCGGCGGGCGCCATCACGGGCGCCGCTCACGCCATCGACGGTGGTGAGCTGGGCTGACGTGCTTCGGCGTACGCGCGACCCCGGGAGGCGTCGCGCGTACGCGCTCCCGAGGAGCGTCTCGAGGGCTGACTTACGCGATGCCTCGCAGGGCATCGCGGCGTCAAGTTCGCCCGAGGCGAGACTCCACCTCAGAGCTGATAGCGGCCGACGATGGCGCTCAGCTCGCCCGAGGCGGCGGAGAGCTGGATGGCGGCCTGTTCACTGGCCGCCATGCGGTCGACAATCTGGTCCGCCACGTCCGCCATGGAGCTGAGCGCGGCGAACAACTCCGCGATGCCCGCGTCCTGCTGGCGCACGGCATCGGAGATGCTCCGCACCGTCTGGCCGTTGCTCTGGATGATGCCGGCCAGCGAGCGCAGGCTCTCACCCGCCGCCTGCACCTGCTCCAACCCGCCCTCCACTTCGCGCGCCCCTCCCTCGCTGATGCGCACGGCTTCGGAGATGGCCCGGCCGATGTCGCCCAGGATGCCCTGCACGCGCGTGGTGGCGCCCGCGGACTGGTCCGCCAGTGAGCGCATCTGCCGCGCCACCACGGAGAAGGCCCGCCCCTGGTCGCCACTGCGCGCCGCCTCGATGGAGGCGTTCAGCGCCAGCACGTTGGACTGGTCCGCCAGGTCCTTCACCGTGCGGGTGATGTCGCCCACCAGTCGCGTGCGCTGATGCAACACGGTGATGGTGCGGCCAATCTGCTCGACGTGCGAGCGGATGTGCGTGAGTCCTCCCACGCTGCCAGACACCGCCGCCTCGCCGGCCTGACCGAAGCCGCTCGCCTTCTCCGCCTCGCGCTGGATGGTCTCCACGCGCCTGGCCGCCGCCCGGGAGGACTCCTGGAGCTGCTGCGCCGCCATCTGCGTCTCGTGCAGCGCCACCGCCTGCTGGGACACCGCCTCGTTCTGTATCGACGCGGAATCAGTGAGCTGAGCGGCGGCGGACTCGAGCTGCTCGGCCGAGCCCTTCAGCGCCATCAGCAGCGAACGCAGCTGCACCATCATCTCCGCGAACGACGCGGCCAGCCGGCCAATCTCGTCCCGCGAGTGAACCTCCAGCGTGCCCCGGAAGTCGCCCTCCGCCACCACGCGCGCCGCCGCCGCCGTCAGCTCCCGCAGGGGGCTCGTCATCCGTCGCACGAGCAGGAAAATCACACCGCCCGCCGCCAGCGCCGTGAACAGCCCCAACCCGACGATGAGCAGCACCGCCGTGCCGAAACGCGACGCCTCCGTCTTCTCGTCCCGCGCGAGCACCAGCTCCAACCCCTGCCCCACCGGCAGGCGCGCCACGCGGAACGACGAGTCCTCCACGTCCACGCGCCCCTCTTCCACGTCCGCGTCCACCGCCGCCAGCAAAGCCTCCGGGGCCACGACGTCCACGGACCGGGCCACCAACCTCGAGCCCACGCGCAGCAGCAGCTCCACGCCCCGCTGATTCCTCAAGTCCTTCAGCGGCGCATCGTCGAACCGACTCCCCAACACGAGGTGCCCCACCGCGCGTCCGTCCACCTCCACCGGCCGGGACACCGTCCAGTAGGCCGCCTCGCCCACGAAGAGCACCCCAGGCGCACCGCTCCGCACCAGTTGCGCGAGCGCGGGCAGCGGCTCCCGGTACGAACCCGCGAGCAGCCCGCCCTCCGGCGTGGTGATGAGCAACAGCTCCACCGACACCAGGGCCTTCTGCTCCTCGGAGAACGTCTGGAGCGCCTTCGCGTCCACCGTCGCGCCGGAGAGCAGCGCGCGAAGCTGGGCATTCGCCGCGGCGCTGCGCAGCAGGACCTTCAGCGTCCGAGCCTCCTGGGCCACCAACCGGCTCCAGGCGGACTCGTCATGGGTAAGCGCCTGGGCCAGCTCCGTGTCCATCCGGGAGCGCAGCACGACGCCCGTGAACGTCACGCAGAGCGCGGTGAGGGCCAGGATGACCAGGGTGATGGCGATGGTCAGACGAGCGGCGAGGCTGTGCGTCATGCGCTGCGGTGTCGGACGTGAGGGGAAATGACCAGGGTGGGGGAACCCCAGAAGCCACACCCTACCCCAAGCTTCCAGGCTTGAGCAGTAAGGCGTGGATGACCCGGCGCCCTCCGGCTGACCCTCCCACCTCCACTGACCTGCGCCTCAAGCGTCGGCGACGCGCAACACCACGGCGGTGATGTTGTCCTTGCCTCCGGCCTCGAAGGCATCCGCCACCAGCGCGTCGCAGACCTCACGCGCGGAGGACAGCGACAGGCGCCGCGCCAGCCCGTCCATCCCCAGCGGCTCGTAGAGGCCGTCCGAACACAACAGGAAGACGTCCCCAGGCTCCGCGTGAAGTCGCTGCAGCGTGGGCTCCGCGTTGTCCGTCCCGAGCGCGCGGGTGATGAGGTGCCGCCAGTTGGAGGCGCCCCCCGGAGGCTCCATGCCCACGTCCTTCAGCTCCTCGATGAACGAGTGGTCCCGGGTCAGCGACTCCAACCTGCCGCCCCGCAGCCGGTACAGCCGGCTGTCCCCCACATGGGCCACCGCCGCGCCCTCCTGCCCCAGCGCCAGCGCCACCACCGTGGAGGCCATCTCGCTCAGCCGGCCCACGCGCTGGGCCTGGAGGTTTCGCTGGGCCAGCTGCGAGCACGCCGCCAGCAGGTTCTCCTCGCGCGTGCGGCGGGGGTCGGCGACTTCCGGCCACACCGCCTCCCGCTCGCGCTCCCATCGATGCCCCAGGCCCGCGAAGGTGTCCACGACACAGCGGCTCGCCACCTCGCCGCCCTCCTGCCCACCCAGCCCATCCGCGACCACGTACAGCCCCAGCTCCGGCAGGACACAGTAGGAGTCCTCGTTGTGGGGCCGGCGACCGATATGGGTCTGTCCCGCGCTTTCGATACGCAGCATGACACCGCCTCCTCGAGCCTCTCCCCAGCAAGCGGGAGGCCAGCGCCCATCCCCAGGCGAGCGCCCACTACGGATACCTCTCTTTTTGCGGTGTCTGGAGCGTGAGTGCCAGCCGACCTCGGCGCCCGCCCCGCACTCGTTCGGTGGCGGACGTTGCAAGCGCCCTGCATCCGGAAACGTTGGCCAGTGGGAGGGGTGGCGACCCCACAGGTGATGGGTGCGGACTCCCCTCTTTCAGGGTGGGTGGGGACCCCACGCGGGGCCCCTGGCAACTTTCACCCGGGGACGACGACAATGACGATGATGTCCGACGTGTGCGCCCCGGGAGGTGTCCGATGACTTCCATCCGCCGTTTGTCCTCGAGCATCCTGTCCTCGCTGCGGCGCACCTCGCTCGACGTGGACACCAGCGTGTCTCCGCTCACCCAGAGCGAGTCCCTGGACCCCGTGTCGAAGATCCGCCGGGGCTACTCCGACGAGAGCGACTTCCAGGCGGACGGCGCGGATGGCGCCGATGCCCTCTTGTCTTCGTTCGACCCGGACGAGGCGGAGGAAACCGGCTCGGCGCGCAACCTGGATCATGCGTCGCTGCGCGTGTTCTCCGGCGAGAGTTCGTTCGAGCCCGCCGCGCCCCGCTACGCGCAGGTGCTCGGCTCCCAGCTGCCTTCCGCGCTGGGTGCGCCGCGTGACACGGGCGGCGGAGTGGGGCGCGCGTCGAGGCGCGGGGGCGCGGACGCGCCGGATGCTTCCGACATCCTCTCGCCCGACGAGGCGGCGTGGGAGCTCCACAACCTGGACACCTCCTCGCCCAGCGTGGATGCGCCGGAGGATCTGCTGTTCATGATGGACCCTCCTGGCTCCTCGGGGCGGGCGGACCCCATGCTGGACCTGAACCTGGACCTGGACTCGTTCGAGGACAGCCCCTCGGCCATCGGCGGCGTGATGCCGGGTGGAAGCGCGGTGGAGGGCCTGTCGGCGGCGCGGTATGCGTCCGGGGAGTTGATGGGGGCGTCCGTGCGGCCCGCGGGACCGGAGGAGTTCCTCGCGGACCTGAGCGACCTGGGCGACCTGGTTCCGGAGGAGGAGTTTGGCCCGGCGGACGCGGCCCTCGCGGGGGTGCTCGGCTCGCTCGCGGCCAACCCCGTCGCGGCCAGTGTCCCCGTGGTCTCCGCGCTCGGAGCGCAGGGTGTGGACGTGGTGGCGGACGCCGTGGAGCTCCAGCCCGACGCACAACCGGCGGAGCCGGCCTCGGTGCTCGGGCAGTTCCTCACGGAGCAGAGCGCGATGGTGGGCGACAGCTTCGAGGAATCGGTGGCGGTCGCCCCGTCCAACACGGAGCAGGCCTCGGCTCCGGGTGAGACCTTCGCGGAGCAGGCCGCGCCGCAGGAGCAACTGCTGGCGGAGCAGCGGGGTGCGACGTCCACCGAGCCCGAGGTCTCCGCTGTCTCCACGGAGCCCACGCCCGTGGACTCGAACGAGCCGAGCGTCGCCTGAAGCGCGAGCCGTGCCGCTCCACGACGGCCCCAACAGGCGTCACCGTCACGTCGGAGGACCCACCCGCGACTCAGGGACGCTTTTCCTCGCCGAGCGTCGCGTCGAGTTGCCGCTGCGCCTCCTCGACGTCGCGGATGAACTCGTTCCGGTTCCGACTGCGCTCCTCGCTCTGCCACTCATCGGGCGAGAAGGACGTCGCCGGATATTCCTTCGTGGTGTGGACATAGCCACGCATCGTGGTCATCAGCTCGCGGTCCGGGTCCCCTGACTCCTTGAGCAGGAAGCCCTCCACGTCGCGCAGTTGCAGGGGGAAGGTCGGCGCCTCGTCGAGAACCAGCTTGCCGAAGACGGTGAGCTTCACCTCCTGCACCCCCTCCTTCAGCTCCTCGTTGAAGGAGACATGCGCGAAGGGCTCGCCGCTCTCGTTGTCGATGCGTCCGGCCACGACATACCGCCCCGCCTTGCGCACGTGGATGCCCAGGTAGAGCAGCAGCGAGCCGTCCGCCAGCGCCTCACGCACCCTGCCCGTGAAGGTCGCCGGCGGCGAAGGCGTGTACAGGATGTCCAGGAACGCCATGCCCTCGGCCTTGTCCGAGCGCACCCGCACGTCCACGCGCAGCGTGCCCGAATACAGCGGGAAGCCCTGCTTCGACGGCTGGAACCGCCCCGTGAAGATGCCGTCCCCCGCGAGCGCGTCGCCCGCGGCGCCATCGTCCGTGAAGGCCACGGGCACGGCGGGCACGCCCCCCGCGCCTTGCACGTGTTCGGCCTCGTGCGCGGACGCGGACAACACCTGACAGGGCCTGGGCGCGCGCTGCGAGTCCTCACACGAGACGAAGAAGTGCACCGCCTCGTCGCTCACCACGAAGACCCGGTCCTGCTTCAACCGGAGCTGCACGTCCGCGTGCTCGCGACTCAACGGGCGCGTGCGCTCCGGCTCCGCGAGCACCACCTGGTCCGGATGCTCCCGGATGGAGCGGGACTGCGGCGGATAACGCGTCGCTGACACGTAGGACTCCAGCGTCTGCTTCGCCCGCTCCAGCCGAGCCGTCCACAGCTCCCGCCGCTCCAGGCGCTCGCGCTGCTCGGGGCTCAGCACGGAGACCCGCATGTCCTCCGTGCCCGGCGACGAGCGTCGCTCCAACGCCGCGCCGCGCCCGACGAGCCCCGACTTCGGCGGGGCTTCTCCAGCCTCGCGATTCTGGCCCTCCGCCAGGACAGGAGGCTCGCTCGGAGCCTCCTCCTCGCCAGCCTCCCGGCTCCAGCTCCACCACCCCAGCCCACCCACGGCCAGGGCCATCACCAGGAAGACCCACCCGAGACGGCGCGGGCGGGAGACAGGAGCAGGAGCAGGGCTGTTGGGCGTCATGGCTGCATCAGGGGGACAGACTCAGTACGCGTACTTCACCACGTCCTCGCGGACCTTGGCGACGATGCCACCCCAGTTGCCGTTGGCGTAGTGGTTGAACGACTCGCCGTCATCGCGCAGGGACACCGTGTGGAAGCTCCACTTCGCGCGGCCGTCGCTCGTGTTCGCGGTGCCGGTGTTCAGCGTGCCGCCACAGAACCAGTCGCCCGGGTTGCACTGCGAGCTGCCGGAGCTGCCCGACACGCCGCCCGTGGAGTGGTACGACACCGCCTCGTCGTCCTGCCCGGGGAGGATGCCCGAGTAGAGCGTGCCCTTCGCACCGGCGAACATGTAGAACCAGACGCTGCGCGTGGTGTTGTGGTTGTACATGGCCCGCGACGTGGTGGTGACCAGGTCACTCACCAGCGGCTCGCCCACCGCCCACTCACCCACGTCCGCCAGCTCGCTGCCGCCGCCAGCGCCGGACGCCACGTTCACCCACTTGATGTTCCAGCCCGTCTGCGTGCTGCCATCCGTGTTGCCACACACGCCGCTCGCGTTGGGCGTCGCGTTCTTCTTGCTGCGCGCCGAGCCGCCATACAGCGACAGCGCATAGCCAATCTGGAGATTGCCCGCGCTGTGCGAGGCGATGTAGCACCAGTTGTTCCCCGTGCAGTAACAGTCCAGCGCGTCACGCACGCGCGCGTTCTGCCCGCCGATGCGCTCCTTGCCGTTCCAATTCACGGCCTTCTTGTTCACGCCCGCCGCGGTACCCGCAGGGCCCCAGTAGCTGAAGTCGCCGTAGTTCCCGGCCTGCGTACCGCCGCCGTTCCGACCGTGAATCCACAGCGTGTAATTGGTGGCGGCAGCCTGCGTGCCAACCAACAGCGTGGCCGCGGCAATCGCCGTACCCATCAGCTTCTTCATCGTGAACGCCTCCGCTCGGGAGTAGGGGGAACAGCTCTCGCCAGGTGGGGGACCCGACGGGGAAGCGCTCACTCTAGAGTCTCGGGGTGTAAAAGGTCGAGAACACGGAAACCAGGAAGCCGGCGCAAAACCTGACGCAATGCGTCGCCCTCTGGCGTGAGGCGTCAGTCGCCCTGGCCCATCGCGTCATCGCCTCACCGGGTGTCGGTGACGAAGCGCTCCAGGCGTGTCAGGGCTTCCGGCAGGCTGGTGCGACCCAACCCCAGACGGAAGTGATTGCCGGGGAAGTCGTAGACGTCACCGGGTAGCAACAGCACGCCTTCTCGTTGCACGAGCGCATCGGTGAACCGGGCCACGTGTTGCTCTCGCAGCAGGCGCGGAAAGGCCACGCTTCCGGCGCGCGGACGCACCCAGTGGAAGGTGTCCGCGTGGCGCGCGAAGAACGCGTCCAGCAGGGCCAGGTTGGAGGCGAGCAACGCGCGGCTTCGCGCCAGCACCCGCTCCTTCGCGCGCAGGGCGATGAGGGCGAGCACCTCGCTGGGGGCGCTGTTGCAGATGGTGGTGTAGTCCTTGTACGCCATGCACCGGCGCAGCACGTCCTCGTCGCGACAGACAAGCCACCCCACGCGCAGCCCCGCCAGCCCGAACGCCTTGGACATGACGCCCAGGCTGAAGGCGCGCGGCGACAGCTCGACGGCGGCGGGCAGCAGGTCCTTCGGGTCATGCTCCAGCAGCCGGTACACCTCGTCGGACAAGAGGTAGATGCCGCGCTCGTCGCACAGCGCGCACAGCGCCTGGAAGGTCTTCCGGTCCGGCAGCGCGCCCGTCGGATTGTGGGGGAAGTTCACCACGACGATTCGCGTCTGGGGCTTGAGCGCGCGGCGCAGGGCGTCCACATCCAACGCCCAACCGTCCTCCTCGCGCAGCGGCAGCAGCGTCACGTCCGCGCCGGTGGCGCGCGCCACTTCGTGCAGGGACTGGTAGCCGGGCCAGGTGACGACGGCGTGGTCTCCCGGGCCCAGCAGCACGTTCATCAGGATGAAGACAGCCTCCTGGGCGCCGGCGAAGGTCAGCACCTGTTCGGGCGCCACGCCCTGGTAGAGCGCGGCGATTTCCAGCCGCAGCGCGGGCAGGCCCGGGGCCTCGGTGTAGCCGAGCGTCAGCTCCTCCCAGCGGGCCAGGGCGTCCGGCTCGGCGAGCGCCAGCAGCTCCCGCATCTTCCAGCCCTCGATGTCCGAGGAGCACAGGGTGTAGGGCGCGGCGAACTCCCAGCGCGCGAAGTACCGCTCCAGCTTGAAGTCGGGGATGCGCATGAAGCGACTGTCTGCCCTCTTGGCCGCCGTCCGTCCAGCGCCACCCGCCTCGCGCGCCCTCCTCCGGCCAGGCAGTCGACACCCCGGTGCAAGCCCTGGAGGACTCCCCTGGATGCATAGCTTGAGGGGCGACCTTCAGACGCAGGCCCTATCGCGGGAGCCCGAATGCCCACGCCAACGCACGACATCCCCCTCACGCTGCTGGACCCGGATGGAGGGTGGATCAACGCCCCCGTCCATGTCTCGGAGCTCGACGAACTGCCCGTGCTCCTCCACTTCTTCTCCATGGCCTCGGACGCCCACGCCAATGACTTCGCGGCGCTCAAGCGCTTCCTCGCGGAGTTCGGCCCTCGGGGCCTCAAGGTCATCGGCGTGGACGTCACCCACTCCGCCAGGGAGCTGCGCGACACCAACGCGGTGGAGGCGTTCGCACGCGAGCACGGGCTCGTCTATCCCATCGCCGTGGATGACGGCTCCATGGCCCAGGCGTACGGCGTGAAGCAGACCCCCGCGTGGCTCGTCTTCGACGCGGACCGCCGGCTCCGCCACCACTTCGCCGGCAAGGACGCGGTACGCCAGGTGCGCCCGGTGCTGGACCGCTTCACCCAGTACGACACCTCGGCCGGCGCTCCCGCGCCCTGAGGCCTTCCGGAGGGCTCCCACATGGCTGACTGGCGCAAGGACAGGCAGGCCCCCCGCTTCACCCCGGGCACGCTGGCGGCGGCGGGTATCGGCGCGGCGCTCGGGCTGCGCAAGGCGCTGCTGCGCATCCGCTACTCGTTCAACGGGCGCACGGTGCTCATCACCGGCGGCTCGCGAGGCCTGGGGCTGGTGCTCGCGCGCAGGCTGGTGAAGGCGGGCGCGCGCGTGGCCCTGTGCGGCAGGGATGAGGCCTCGCTGGAGCGGGCCCGGGAGGAGCTGGAGCGCGGCGGCGCCCAGGTGCTCGCCCTGCCCTGTGACGTGAGGGACCCGGTGCAGGTGGAGGCCACGGTGAGCGCGGTGCACGAGCGCTGGGGTGCGGTGGACGTGCTCATCAACAACGCGGGCGTCATCCAGGTGGGGCCGCTGGAGTCCATGACGGTGGAGGACTTCCAGGACGCCATGGACACGCACCTGTGGGGCGCGCTGTACACGACGCTGGCGGTGCTGCCGGAGATGAAGCAGCGAGGCGAGGGGCGCATCGTCAACATCGCCTCCGTGGGCGGCAGGCTCAGCGTCCCGCACCTCATGCCCTACTCGGCGAGCAAGTTCGCGCTGGTGGGCCTGTCGGACGGCCTGCGCGCGGAGCTGCGTCAGGACGGCATCTTCGTCACCACCGTGTGCCCGGGGCTGATGCGCACGGGCAGCCCGCGCAACGCGCGCTTCAAGGGCCAGAACGAGGCGGAGTACGCGTGGTTCGCGGTGGGCGACTCGCTGCCCGGGCTGTCGGTGAGCGCCGAGCGCGCCGCGCGCCTGATTCTGGACGCCTGCCGCCGGGGCGACGCGGAGCTGCTGGTGGGCCTGGCCGCGAAGCTGGGCGCGGTGGGACGGGTGCTCGCGCCCGAATTGACCGCGGCGCTCCTGGCCTGGACCAACCGGCGGCTGCCCCAGAGCAGCGGTCAGGACTCGCACACCGGCGCGGACAGCGAGACGCCCCTCACCCGCTCCTGGCTCACGGAGTTGTCACGCCGCGCGGCGGAGCGGAACAACGAGATGGACGTCCCGCTCCACTAGGCGGGCACCTCAGTCCTGCGCCATCTCCATGGCCCAGTGGCCCCGGTGCTCGTACGCCAGGGCCAGCTGCTCGCGCAGGGCGGCAATCATCTTCGTGTTGCCCTCCTGCTCGTAGCCCTTGAGCGCCTCCTCGCAGCGCGGCACCCGCGAGAGGAACTCCTTGAGCGCGTCCACCGTCAGCGCCTTCACGTACATCCCGTACCCCAGCTGCTCCAGATACAGGGCGTTGATGACCTGCTCGAACTGGCCCTCCAGCGGGATGCTGAGCATGGGCTTCTTCAAGTAGACGGCCTCGCTCATCAGCGTGAAGCCGCCGCTGGCCACCACGCCGCGCGACGTGCGCAAGTCGTCGATGAAGCCCTTCTCGCTGAACGGCCGGTACGTGAGGTTGCCGTCCACCAGGTCCTCGGTGATATCCCGACGCAGGCCGTACACCCGGCAGGGGATGCCCGCGGCCTTGAGGATGTCCGGCAGCGCCGTGTTCGTCGTGGACGTCTGGTACACCAGCAGGTGCTCCCCCGGCTCCGACTTCGCCTCGATGATTTCCGGGCGCAGAATCGACGGGGCCAGCGTGGTGCGCCGCTTGCGCAAGGGCGGATAGAAGAACGTCGTGACGAGGTAGTGGAACGCACCCGGCAGCTTCGCCTTCACGATGGCGCGCGACGTCTCGTAGCTGTCCTCATATCCGGCCAGGAGCGCGGGCTCGTGCTGGCAGCGGTTGATGACCTGCATGTTGTCCACGCTGATGACGGGCAACCGGTGCGTCTTCGCGAACAGGTAGCTGAACGTCTCGAAGTCGCTGACGACGACGTCCGGCTTGAAGTCGTCCACCAGCTCGAAGTACTGGCGCACGTTCTGCGGGAAGCCCTTCACCGCGCCCGTCAGGTTCTGCAACACCGTCTGCCACTTCTTCACGGAGTTGCCTTCGTACGCCAGCGTCAGGCCCCAGATGCCGTGCACGTTCTGGAAGCGCTTGGCCAGGTAGTCCTGGGCTCGGCCTGAGACGACGATGTGGACCTCGTGCTCCTTCGTGAGCGCCTCGAGCAGCACCCGGGAGCGCGTCGCATGGCCCATGCCTTCGCCGACGACACCGTAGAGGATTCGCATGCGCGGAAGCATACGCGCCCCCGCCCGCCCCCGTTG
>NZ_VIFM01000172.1 GCF_006636215.1 Myxococcus llanfairpwllgwyngyllgogerychwyrndrobwllllantysiliogogogochensis
GCCGCCACCCAGCGCTGGCCCGGCTCGCTCAGGTCCACCAGCAGCTCTTCGGTGTGGTGGTCCTTCACCAGCGTACCCACCGGCACGCGGAGGATCATGTCGTCGGCCGCGCGACCGTTGCAGTCGCTGCCCATGCCGTGCTCGCCATTCTTGGCGCGGTGGTGCTGCTGATAGCGGTAGTCCAGCAGTGTGGTGAGCTGCGGGTCTCCCACGAAGATGACGGAGCCACCGTTGCCACCGTCTCCACCATTGGGTCCACCGCGCTCGATGAACTTCTCACGCCGGAAGGACACGGAGCCGTTACCGCCATCGCCCGCCTTCACGAAGATGCGGACCTCATCGACGAACTTCATGAAAGCGTCTCCTGAAAAACGCAGAGCGGGCCGCCTCGCGTCCTGGGCGCCGGAAAGGGCGCGTGGACTGGAGAAGCGACCCGCTCGTGGATGCCTCGCGGCGACCGGCCCTGTGAGGCCGGGTTACCGTCAGGCGCTGGCCTGCTCGGCGGCCGGATAGACCGAGACCTTCTTGCGGTCGCGGCCCAGGCGCTCGTACTTCACGATGCCGTCCACCACCGAATAGAGGGTGAAGTCGCGGCCGAGCTTCACGTTCGACCCCGCGTGGATGACCGTGCCGACCTGGCGAACCAGGATGCTGCCAGCCGAGACTTCCTGGCCGCCGTACACCTTCACGCCGCGGTACTGCGGGTTGGAATCGCGACCGTTTCGCGAAGAACCCTGTCCCTTTTTATGGGCCATGACACCTTGCTCCTGAAGTTGAGGTGAAACCGTCCGGACTAGCCGGAGATGGAGGTGACCTTCACCTCGGTATACGGCTGGCGATGGCCACGGCGACGGGTCCAGCCCTCCTTCTCCTTGCGGAAGTGGAGGACGCGGCGGTGCTTGTCCTGCGCGAGCACCTTGCCCACGACGCGAGCGCCGGAGACCGTGGGACGGCCCACCTTGGGGCTATCCGTGCCGCCCAGCAGCAGGACATCGGTAAAGGACACCTCGGCCCCGATGTCGCCGGTAATCTTCTCGATCCGGAGGACATCGCCCTCGGCGACGCGGTACTGCTTTCCGCCCGTGCGAATCACTGCGTACATCGTCTAACCCCTGTCAGCTTCGGGTTGGGTCAACCCGTGGAATCGGCCGCGCATTTCGGACGGACGGACCGCCCTGTGGCGCAAAGGACGGCCGGATTTACGGGAGATGCCCTGGGGAGTCAAGACGGTTGCTGGATCATCTCGTCCGGCAGTCCAGATTGCCCCTGGGAAAGGGCGACCCTACCTGATGGTCCGGCCAGAGCAAGCCCGGCCGATCACCGTCCAACCAATCTGACTGTCCCCCGGGGGGGAATTCCACAATGAAGAAATTCATGTTCGGCCTGATGGCCGCCGTCACCCTTTTGTTCGGCGCCGGCTGCGGCGGAAACGCCTGCGATGACCTGGAGGACGCGAACAAGGCCCTGGAGGAGAAGGTGTCGGCCTGCGGCACGGATACGGGGGGTGAGGAGGAGGACACCTTCGACAAGGGCGTCTGCGAGGACGCGCTGGATGCCTGCTCGGACAGCGACAAGGACCGGCTGAGCGACCTGGCCGACTGCATCCAGGATCTGCCGGACTGCAGGGTGGGCAGCGAAGTGGAGTGGATTGACCAGTTCAGCGACTGTTTCGACCGCACCGAGGGCATCAGCGCCACCTGCGCCGCCGCCGCTGGCGGGTAGTCGCCCGCCCCTCGCGCTTCACCGGGCCCGGTCTTCCGTCAGGAAGGTCGGGTCCTGTCGTTGGTGCGCTCCGAAGCGCCGCGAGCATCCAGCGCCCGGCGGACGGTGCGGTAGCGGTGGTGGAGGCTCGACTCCAGCGGGTCCAGCGCCAGCCCCCGCTCGTAGGTCTCCAGGGCACGCGACAGTTGCCCTTCTCGCTCCAGCGCGGAGCCGGAGAGATAGTGCACACGCGCCATCCCCGCGGACTGGGGCCTGCGCGCGAGGAACTCCCGCCGGAGGGAATCGAGCTGCTCCGACGTGAGCCCCGCCTCCAGACATCGGGCGACACCTCGGTGATTACCCCGCCAGGCGTCATACAGCGCCCGCTGCGTCACCGTGCCCAGGACGTCTCCGGCCTCATGCAGCCGGCCCAGCACCGAGTCGAGCAGCAGGCACTGCGAGGGTGACAAAGGCCGCTGGCGCAGCGACTCCAGGGAGCCACGGGCCTCGCGTGTGCGGGTGCGCAGGGCGCCCATTTCCAGGTCAGGGGGCACGGCCAGCACCGCATAGTGGTCCCCGGCGAGCCGCGTCCGGTACGACTCCAGCACGTGCGCGGCTTCCGCGTCGTCCGCCATGGGCACGAGTGGAGGAGGTGGACGGCGGTTGGGACCTGCTCGCAGGAGCGCGTCCACGGAGGCCTTGAGCGCCAGCGTGGCTTCGACGAACTGGACGCCGAAGCCCGTGGCCATGCCCCAGACGCGAGCCTGTTCCTCCGGAACGTGGCGCACCACCTCGCAGACGACGGACTGCGGCCCGGAGTCCAGCTCCAGCACCATGGGCAGCCGCGCGAAGATGGGTGGCAGCACCCCCTCGCTGCGCAGGAACAGCCCTCCGCGTGACAGGTCCGAGCCCGTCAGCCAGACCGGCGTCTCCCCGGGCCGCAACACCACGCGCACCGGCAGCTCCACCGTGCGTGCCCTCGATGAAGGAGTCCCACTCCCGAGGGCTGCGCCCACGCTCGGAACACCGCCACGACTCGCGACTGACATCGGCACGAGAGCCTGCGCGGACGGTGCCCCCATGCCGACAGGGTCGCCCACGCGCGGAGCGCCCTCTCGGCTCGCGATAGCCACTGGCGCAGGTGGCGTCCCCATGCCGACGGGCATGCCCGCGCGCGCGGCGCCCTCACGACTCGCGATGGCCACTGGCGCTGGTGGCGTCCCCATGCCGAAGGGCATGCCCGCGCGCGCGACGCCCTCACGACTCGCGATGGCCACTGGCGCTGGTGGCGTCCCCATGCCGACGGGCACACCCACTCGCTGAGCTCCCTCTCGGCTCGCGATAGCCACTGGCGCAGGTGGTGTCCCCGTGCCGACGGGCATGCCCGTGCGAGGACCAACCTCACGACTCGCGCTGGCCGCTGGCGAAGGCGGTGTCCCCGCGCCGAACGGCATGCCCGCGCGAGGACCAACGTCACGACTCGCGACGGCCACTGGCGAAGGCGGTGTCCCCGCGCCGACGGGCATGCCCCCTCGCGGAGCACCCTCACGACTCGCGATGGCTACTGGCTCAGGTGGCGTCCCCATGCCGACGGGCACACCCGCGCGCGCGGCGCCCTCACGACTCGCGACAGGCCCCGGAGGAGCCAGACGCGGAGGCGCTACCGGCGCACTCCGCGGAGGCGACGAGGCCCACCCTGGAGACACGGGCCGAGGCGCCGGCGACCAGGGCGCCATGGCGTCCTCCATCACGACGATTTCCGGTGAGATAGCGGGAGGAACCGTCCTGACGGGCGCTGGCGGAGTCCCGGGAGGACGCGCCGGCTTCGTGCGCGCACGCGCCTCTTCCGCCAGCGCTCCCTCCAGGGCCGCGCGCAGGATGGCAGCCGTCGCGTACCGCTCCTCGGGCGCCTTGGCCAGGGTCCGCAGGATGACCCGCTCCAACGCCACGGGGACCGCCGCATGCACCGAGCGAGGCGGCGGCGGCGCCCGCATCTGATGGGCCACGAGCTGCGCCGTCAGCCCCTCGTCCTCGAAGGGCAGGCGCCCGGTAACCAGCTGATAGGCGATGACGCCCAACGCATACAGGTCCGCGCGCCCGTCCACGCGACGACTGAGTGACTGCTCCGGGGCCATGTACTCGGGCGTGCCCACGATGATGCCGGCGTGGGTCTGCGGCATGTTCGCATCCGCCAGCTTCGCGATGCCGAAGTCGAGCACCTTCACGAAGGGCGTGCCCCGCCCGCGCCGCACCAGGAAGATGTTGTCCGGCTTGAGATCGCGGTGGACGATTCCACTCAAGTGCGCGGCCTGGAGCGCGTCGCACACCTGCGAGAGCACCGACACCACCGCCGGTGCGGGCAGCGGCGTGCCCACCCAGGCCGACAGCGGCGCGCCGTCCAGGTACTCCATGATGAGGTACGGCCGGGGCGGCCCCGCGTTCAGGTCGAAGATGCTGACGATGTTCTCGTGGCCGATGACATTGACGGCCCGAGCCTCCGCGTGAAAGCGCTGCACCAGCTCCGGGTACATGGCCAGGTGCTCGTGCAGGACCTTCACCGCCACCCGACTGCCGATGGACACGTGCTCGCCCAGGTACACCGTCCCCATGCCGCCGCGCCCCAATCGGCGCACCAGTCGGAAGCTGCCCAGACGAGCGCCCACCAAGGGGTCTGCTTCCTCGCTCGCCACGGGGCACCTCGGCCTGGGCGCCGGCCCCTCTCCTTCCGCGCGAACCAGCGTCGAGCAAGACGTCGCCGACCCATGTCGCTGGCCGCACGCCTCGCACGCATCACCGCTGCTCACCTCGGCCATGCCACTCCCCCGGGCCTGCCCTGCTAATCTGGACATTCCCGTCCCGAGCTGACCACTGGCGGCCCGCGAGGATGTCGGCTGGTGTGACGCAAGCCAGCGCCGCGGTACATGAAGACGGTCCGCCGGCCGACGCTGTCGATGCCGACAATCCATCACGCTCGATTAGAGTGCGCAGCCCATGTCCGGAACCTCACGCCGCATCCCCCTCCTCGACCTGTCCCACTACCGAAGCGGCACACCCACCGAGCGCGCTCGTTTCGTACAAGTCTTCGGTGAGGGGTTGAGGGAGTTCGGCTTCGTCTCCATCGTCGGCCATGGCATCGACGACGCGCTCATCCGCCGCACCTACTCGGACGTGGAGCGACTGTTCCAGCTCCCCGAGGACGTGAAGACGCGCTACGCGGTGCCGGAGCTGGCGGGCCAGCGCGGCTACACCGGCTTCGGCAAGGAGCACGCGAAGGACCGCAAGGTGGGGGACCTGAAGGAGTTCTGGCACGTGGGCCGCGAGCTTCCAGCCGGCCACCCGTACCTGAAGGACTACGGCGCCAACGTGTGGCCCGGGGAAGTGCCCTCCTTCCGCGACAACACCCTGTCGCTCTTCCGCGAGCTGGATGGCGCCGCTGGCGTCATGCTCCAGGCCCTGGCGGAGTTCTTCGGCGTGGCGCGCACGACGTTCAGTGACATGGCCACCGACGGCAACTCGGTGCTGCGGCTCATCCACTATCCGCCGCTGCGCGAGCGCTTCATCCCGGGTGGAGTCCGCGCCGCCGAGCACGAGGACATCAACCTCATCACCCTGCTGTGCGAAGGCACCGCGTCCGGCCTGGAGCTGCTCACGCGCGACGGCGAGTGGCTGCCCGTGGACACGCTGCGTGGGCAGATTGTCGTGGACTCCGGCGACATGCTCAGCCGCGTGACGAACGAGGTCATCCCCGCCACCACGCACCGGGTGGTGAATCCGAAGAGCACGGACGAGGACACCGTCCGCTACTCGCTGCCCTTCTTCGTGCATCCGTTCTCGGACTGCGTGCTCAAGCCGCTGCCCAGCACCGAGACGCCGGACAACCCGGCCCGCCACGCGCCCATCACCGCAGGCGCCTTCCTGCAACAGCGTCTGCGGGAGAACGGACTCTTGAAGTAGGCACACGCTTCCGCCCGGTGGACGGCGCGAGCTCGCGCCCCACCGGTTGCCCTGGCCCATTCGTGGACGACGCCCTCTCCCCCACGCACGTCGAGCTGTTCGCCCTCCAGCCCCGTATCGCGCTCGAGGACTACGCGTCCCCCGCGGCCTTCACCGCGAAGCACCGTGCGCTCGCGGCACGAATCGATGGCCTGCGGGCGCGTGACGCCTCTAGCCGTCCCCTTCATCCCGCCCTCGCGGTGTGGCCAGAGCTGGTGGGCGCGCCCCTGGGGATGATGGGCCACCTGGCCCGCGTGCGGCGCCACACGACGACTCGAAGCGCCATGCGGCGAGTGGCGCTGGCCGAGTGGGGGCCGATGTGGCGCGCCTGGAGAACACTCCAGCCTCCGACGCGAGAAGAGTGCCTCTACGCCGCGCTCGCCTCCCGAGTGCATCGCGTGGTGCACGAGACGTTCTCCGGCATCGCCCGGGACTTCGGCCTGTGGGTCGTGGCGGGCAGCGCGTTGCTCCCGGACAACAGGCGAGGATTCGGCACCCCGGACTTCGAGCCCCGAGGCGCGCGCACGTACAACACCAGCCACACCTTCAACCCCGAGGGCCACTGCGTGGCGGTGACGCGCAAGGTGAATCTGGTGCCCGGGCGCGAGGACGTGCTGCACCTGAGCCCCGGACGGCCCGAGGACCTGACGGTGCTCGCCACGCCCTTCGGCCGACTGGGAACGCTGTTGGGCTACGACGCCTTCCGAAAGCCCCACACCACGAAGGAGCCCTGGTTCGTCCCCTGCGCGCAGTACCTGGACGCCTTGGGTGCTGACATCCTCGCCCACCCATCCGCCAACCCGTGGCCGTGGGACTCACCGTGGCCCTTCGACTCGACGGGAGACAACCCACGCGCGGGAGGCGAGCAGTGGTTCGACGAGGGCCCTGCCTCCCAGCTCTCCAGCTTCCGCCGGGTCCGCTACAGCGTGACGGCCCAGCTCGCGGGAGACCTGTTCGACAACCACTTCGAGGCGCCCTCGCTCATCCTCCAGCGCACGGACGAAGCACCTCCACGGGTGCTCGCGCGCTCGGAGAATCCACGGGACGAGGACGTGCTCCACGTCACCGTGCCCGCGTGTCCCGCGTAATCAGTCGCCGAGCTTCTTCTTGAGCAGCTCGTTGACGAGCGCGGGGTTGCCCTTGCCCTTCATGGCTCGCATCACCTGGCCCACGAAGAAGCCGAACACCTGCTTCTTGCCCGCGCGGTACTTCTCAATCTCGCCCGCGTTCTTCGCGAGGATGTCGTCCACCACGGCCTCGATGGCGCCCGTGTCGCTCACCTGAGCGAGCCCCTTCTCCGCGATGATGTCCGAGGCCGAGCGGCCCGTGCGGAACATCTCCGCCAGCACGTCCTTGCCCGCGTTCGCCGACACCGTGCCCTGGTCCACCGCGCCCAGCAGCTCCGCCAACTGCACGGGCGTGAAGCGCACCGAGGTCACCGTCGAGCCCTCTTCCTTCAAGAGCCGCAGCAGCTCCCCGAGGAACCAGTTGGAGAGCTTCTTCGCGTCGGGGTAGCGCTCGGCGCACGCCTCGAAGAAGTCCGCGAGCGGGCGCTCCGCGGTGAGGATGCGCGCGTCATACACAGGCAGGCCGTACTGATTCACGAAGCGCTGGAGCTTCGCGCGAGGCAGCTCCGGTAGTTCGTGGCCCACCGCCTCGATGACCTCCGTCGTCACGTGGAGCGGCGGGAGGTCTGGCTCCGGGAAGTAGCGGTAGTCGTGCGCGTCCTCCTTGCTGCGCATGGAGCGAGAGACGCCCTTGTTGACGTCCCACAGGCGCGTCTCCTGGTCCACCTTCCCGCCGGACTCGATGACGTCCACCTGCCGCGAAATCTCGTACTCGATGGCCTGCTTCACGAAGCGGAACGAGTTGAGGTTCTTCAGCTCGCAGCGCTGGCCATAGGTGTCGGAGCCCTTGGGCATCACCGACACGTTGGCGTCGCATCGGAAGCTGCCCTCGTCCAGGTTGCCGTCGTTGACGCCCAGGTACACGAGCACGTCGCGCAGCGCCTTGAGGTACTCCACCGCCTCGTCCGCGTCGCGCAGGTCCGGCTCGCTGACGATTTCCAAGAGCGGCACGCCCGCGCGGTTGAGGTCCACCAGGCTCTGCCCCCCGCCCGCGTCATGCACGCTCTTGCCCGCGTCCTCCTCCATGTGGATGCGGCGCACGCGGATGAGCTTCTCGCCCTGCGGCGTGTCGATGAGCAGCTTGCCGTACTCGCAGATGGGCAGGTCGTACTGCGTAATCTGGTAGCCCTTGGGCAGGTCCGGATAGAAGTAGTTCTTCCGGCTCCACACGCTCTTCGCGTTGACGCGGCACTCGAGCGCCAGGCCCGTACGGATGGCGAAGTCGACGACGCGCTCGTTGAGCACGGGCAACACGCCGGGCATGCCCAGGCACACAGGACACGTGTTGCGGTTGGGCTCCGCGCCGAACGCGGTGGAGCAGCCGCAGAAAATCTTCGACTGCGTGAGGAGCTGCGCGTGGACCTCGAGGCCGATGACGGGCTGGAAATCGCTCACGGGCATGGCGGTGTCACCGATGCGGACCTCGTGCCCTAGACGGGCGCGAGGCGGCGGAAGAAGTCGTGCTCGCGCTCGAAGGCCCGAGCGATGCGCAGCAGGAGGGCCTCGTCGAAGGCCCGTCCCAGAATCTGGAGTCCCACCGGCAGCCCCGCCTTCGTGAAGCCGCAGGGCACCGACAGGCCCGGCACGCCCGCCAGGTTGCAGGGCAACGTGTAGACGTCCATCAGGTACATGGACAGCGGGTCATCCACCTTCTCGCCCAGCTTGAACGGCGCCACCGGGGAGATGGGGGCCACCAGCGCATCCACCTCCTGGAAGACGCGCGTGAAGTCCTCGCGGATGAGGGTGCGGACCTTCTGCGCGCGCAGGTAGTAGGCGTCGTAGTAGCCGGCGGACAGCGCGTACGTGCCCAGCATGATGCGGCGCTTCACCTCTGGCCCGAAGCCCCGCTCGCGCGTCAGCGAGTACAGCTCCTTGAGGCCGCGAGCGTCCTTGGCCCTGAGGCCGTAGCGCACGCCGTCGTAGCGGGCCAGGTTGCTGGACGCCTCGGCGGGAGCGATGAGGTAGTACGTCGCCAGCGCGTACTTCGTATGCGGCAGCGACACGTCCACCAGCGTCGCGCCCAGGCGCTCATACTCGCGCAAGGCCGCGCGCACGGAGGCCTCCACTTCCGCCTCCATGCCCTGGGCGAAGTACTCGCGCGGCACGCCCAGCTTCAGCCCGCGCACGCCCTTCTCCAGCTCCGCCGAATAGTCCGGCGTCTTCACCGGCGCGGACGTGGAGTCCCGTGGGTCATGCCGCGCCAGGATTTGAAGCAGCGCCGCCGCGTCCGACACCGTGCGCGTCATCGGCCCGGGCTGGTCCAGCGACGAGGCATAGGCGATGACGCCGTAGCGCGACACACGCCCATACGTGGGCTTGAGGCCCACCGTGTTGGTGAAGGCCGCGGGCTGGCGGATGGAGCCACCCGTGTCCGTACCCAGCGCGCCGAACACCTCACGCGCGGCCACCGCCGCCGCCGAGCCTCCCGAGGAGCCTCCCGGCGTGCGCGTCACGTCCCAGGGATTGTGCGTGGGAAAGTACGCGCTGGACTCATTGGAGGAGCCCATCGCGAACTCATCCAGGTTGAGCTTGCCCAACAGCGGCAGGCCCGCCTCGCGCAACAGGCGCACCACCGTCGCGTCCAGCGGCGGCACGAAGCCCTCCAGCACGCGCGAGCCGGCGGTGGTCTCCAGTCCCTCGGTGAGGAAGAGGTCCTTGAGTCCCACGGGCACGCCGTCCAGGGGGCCTGCCGGAGTGCCCGCCTTGCGGCGCGCATCACTGGCCTCGGCGGCGGCCAGGGCACCGGCCTCGTCCACTCGCAGGAAGGCGCGAATCTTCGGGTCCACCCGATGGATGCGCTCCAGACACGCGCGGGTGGCTTCCACGGAGGACACCTGACCCGCGGCCAGCTTCTCCGCGAGCTCCAGCATCGTCAGGTCCGTGAGCTGCATGACGTGGGGCTCCCCTCCGGACTACTCGATGATTTTGGGCACCGCGAAGGACGTGCCCGACTTCGCCGGGGCGTTGGCCAGCGACTTCTCGGGAGGCAGCGAAGGCCGCGTCACGTCCTCCCGCAGGAGCGAGGCCGTCAGCGTGGCGTGCGACGTGGGCTCCACGTTCTCCACGTCCAACGACTGCAACTGCGTCACCGCGTCCAGCACCGCCGACAGCTGCGTGGACAGGCGCTGCTCCTCCTCGGGAGTCAGCGCCAGCCGCGCCAGCGTGGCCACATGTCGCACCTGCTCGAGCGTGAGGGCCATGCGTGGAAGCCTCCGACCGCGAGTGACTACTTGCGCTTGAAGAGGTTCAGGATGGCGCCCATCACCTTGCCACTGCCCTCGTGGCCGTGGTGCGCCATCAGCTGCTCCAGCTCACCGGAGTCCAGGAAGACGCCGCCGCAGTTGAAGCACGTCTCCAGCTCGATGTTGCCCTGCTTGAGCGTCTGGAGGTCCATGCCGCACTTGGGGCACTTCATCCAGTGGAGCTTCTTGAGGTCCTCGCGCTGCTTCTCCGCCGTCTCCGCGGCTTGCTGGAGCGCCAGCTTGCGCTTCTTTTCGATGTCCTCCCGGGCGAAGTACTCTTCCTCGCTCGAGGACGGCTTGTCGGTGTCTGCCATGGCGATGCTCCTCCAAGAAATCGTGGCGGCACCATACCCCCTCTGGTGGAGGGTGCAGCCGAAATGTAGGCCCCGTGTCCGGCACCTTCCGCCCGGGCTGGAGCGACTGCCGGAAAATTGACCAGACCCCCTCCCTCCCTACACTCGCGACGGGCATTGCTACAGCCCGCTACGCGGCTGAGACGCGCAGAGGGAAGAAGGTCATGACGGCGAAGAAGGGTCGGGCGGAAAAGGCGGTACTCTCCCGTCAGGAGATCGCGACGCGTCGCAAGGCGCTCGCGGACAAGCGACGGAAGGCGGGCGCCGAGGGAGGCGACGGCAGCGCGGGGCGTGCCATCACCGGCGTGTTCCTGCTCGCGGCGTCGCTCTTGTCCCTGTTGGCGGTCGCCACGTTCGACGCCCATGACAGGGTCGGACCGGGCTTCCGCAACGCGGTGGGCCCCATGGGCCACCTCATCGCGGAGACGCTGCGAGGGATGCTGGGCGTGTGCGCCTACCTGGCCCCCGTAGGTGGGCTCTACACGGCCATGGTGCTCTTCGTGGGCAGCCGCGAGCGCAAGCGGGGTCCTCAAATCATCAGCCTCGTGCTGCTGACCGTGAGCATCTCCGTCCTGGCGCAGCTCATGTTCGCCGGGGACAAGGGCTGGGCGCACCCGCCGGGTGGCGCGCTGGGCGCCGGCCTGGGTGGGGTGATGGAGGGGCTGTTCTCCACGGTCGGCACCGTCATCCTGGTGACGGCCATCAGCGCCGCCGCCCTCATCGTCGGAACGCAGTACACGTTCTTCAAGCTGTGCTCGCTGGTGTGGGCGGGCCTGAGCGTGCTGGGCCGCCGCGTCGCCGAGTCCGCGAACGTCTTCTGGGAGGCCCAGAAGGCGTCCTACAAGGTCCGTCAGGAGCGCGCCGCGGAGGAGAAGCTGGAGGAGGCCGCGTTCCTCGCGCAAATCGAAGCGGATGAGGAAGAGCTGGCCGAGGCCGAGCGCGCCGCCGAAGAGGCCGAAGCCGCCGAGGCGGAGGCCATGGCCGAGGAGGCCGTGCGCCTGGCCCGGCAGAACGAGAAGGAGCAGGCCCTCGCCGCGAAGCTGGCCCTCAAGGACGGTCGCGAGAAGGGGGAGAAGCGCAAGGCACTGCCGCTCCCCGCCGAGACGGACTCGCTGCCGCCCACGTCCTCGCCGGCCCTGCCCGCCGACAACAGGCTCGCGCTGCGCGCCGAGAAGCGTCCCGCGCCCGGAGCGGACCCGGCCTGGGCCGCGTCGTTCCTCGCGCCCGCGCCCCACTCCACCCCGATTGTCCCCGAGGGTGTCGAGCCCCCGAGGAGCCGCCGGAAGACTCCGAACATCGTCACCGGTCCGGGCACGCCGCCCGTCGCCGCGCTGCCGGAGAACCACGAGCCCGCGCCCGCGGCCCCCATCATCGCCGCGCCGGCGCCTCAGCCCGTCGCGCAGGCCCCTGCCCCGGCTCCCGCGCCCGCCACCCCGGCAGCGGCGCGCATGCCGCTCATCGTCGCGCCCAAGGCGCTGGCCGCGCCCACCGGGAAGAAGGCCCAGGACCAGTTCGAGTTCGTGGGTGACCGCAAGAGCTTCTCGCTGCCGCCGCTGGACGTCCTGGAGTGCGACAAGCAGGAGCGCTCCGAGCTGGACAAGGACGCCTTCCTCTCCACGGCGGAGAAGCTGCGCGCGAAGCTGGCCGACTTCGGCATCGTCGGCGAGGTGGTGGAGATTCGTCCCGGCCCCGTCGTCACCATGTACGAGTTCCTGCCGGGACCGGGCATCAAGGTGAGCAAGATCGCCGCGCTCGCGGACGACCTGGCCATGGCCATGGAGGCGATGCGCGTGCGCATCGTCGCGCCCATCCCCGGCAAGGGCGTGGTGGGCATCGAGGTTCCCAACAAGGACCGGGAGACCGTCTACCTCAAGGAGATCGCCGAGCAGGACGCCTTCATCAAGAGCGCCAGCAAGCTGACCATGTGCGTGGGCAAGGACATCGAGGGCATGCCCTATGTCTTCGACCTGGCCAAGGCGCCCCACCTGCTCATCGCCGGCACCACCGGCTCCGGCAAGTCGGTGGCCGTCAACTCCATGATCATGAGCATCCTCCTCAAGTCCACACCGGAGGAGGTCCGCTTCATCATGGTGGACCCGAAGATGCTGGAGCTCTCCATCTACGAGGGCATCCCGCATCTGCTCCTGCCCGTCGTGACGGACCCGAAGAAGGCGGCGCTCGCGCTGCGCTGGGCCGTGGAGGAGATGGAGCGCCGCTACCAGCTGCTTTCCGAGGCGGGCGTGCGCAACATCGCCGGCTACAACAAGCTGGTGGAGAGCTCCGCCACCGAGGTGAAGGGCGCGTCGGGCACTCCCGAGGCCGCCCCGAAGAAGAAGTCGAAGCCCAAGAAGATGCTCGTGCTCGACGTGGAGGGCGGCGACAAGCCCGCCTCGAGCGGGGACGGACTGGGCGTGGCCGTGCCTCGGGACGACGACGAGCTGCACGAGGCGCAGGGGTCCGACGCGCCGGACGAAGTGCCCGAGGTGGAAGCCGAGGCCGACGACGAGTCGGACGTGCCCTTCGTCTCGGCAGGCGACAAGCCGGAGAAGAAGGAGCTCAAGAAGCTGCCGTACATCGTGGTCATCATCGACGAGCTGGCGGATTTGATGATGGTGGCCAGCCGCGAGGTGGAGACCTACGTGGCGCGCCTGGCGCAAATGGCGCGTGCGTCCGGCATCCACCTGATGGTCGCCACGCAGCGTCCGTCCACGGACGTCGTCACCGGCGTCATCAAGGCGAACTTCCCCACGCGCATCAGCTTCATGCTGCGCTCCAAGCCGGACTCGATGACGATTCTGGGCACGGTGGGCGCGGAGGCCCTGCTGGGCATGGGCGACATGCTCATCATGCCGCCCACGAGCGCGCACCTGCAGCGCGTGCACGGCGCCTACGTGTCGGAGAACGAAATCAAGAAGGCGGTGGACCACCTCAAGGCACAGGGCAAGCCCGTCTTCGACGAGTCCATCCTCAAGCCGCGCGACGAGGACGTGGAGTCTGGTGGCGAAGAAGACGAGCTGTCCGACGAGCTGTACGACCAGGCGCTCGCGACGGTCAGCGAGATGCGGGCCGTCTCCATCTCCATGCTCCAGCGCAAGATGCGCATCGGCTACAACCGCGCGGCTCGCATGATTGAGCGCATGGAGCGCGACGGTGTGGTGGGCGCGGCGGATGGCGCCAAGCCCCGCGAGGTACTCATCCGGGGTGTGGGCGACATGCCCGGCGCCGGAGCCATGTAGGGCCGCCAGGAAAGCGGCCCCGATTGTTCATCGTGGGGGTGTCCGGAGCGGTCCGGGCGCCCCCTCTTCGTTTCCCCCACCTCACGACATCCCAGGTGAGCGCCCATGATTGTCGCCATCTCCCGCTTCCGCCCCGCACCCGAGGAGGCCGAGCGCCTGATTGCCCGCTTCCAGGAGCGCGCGCGGCGGGTGGACACCCATGACGGCTTCCTGGGGCTGGAGGTGCTGCGGTCCTTCGAGCGCTCGCCGGAGCTCCTGCTGGTGACGCGCTGGCGGGACAAGGAGGCGATGCGGAGCTATTTCCAGTCGGAGGACTTCCGGCGCGCCAAGGAGGCCAGCGCCGAGCAGGACGGGGCGACGTTCGCCATCTACGAGGTGGTGGGCACCTGAGGCGTCTTGTGGGTTCCCAAGCAGTCCCAGGTCGTCTAAGGGCGGTGTCTTATGGCTGAACGCATCGCCCTTTTCGCCACCACGGCTCGCGGCACCGAAGACCTTCTCGCGGACGAGCTCAAGGAGCTTGGCGCGCGCCGCATCCGTCAGGACCGCGGTGGAGTCCGCTTCATGGCCTCGCTGGACGAGGCCCTCATGGTCTGCCTCTGGTCCCGCATCGCCATGCGCATCCTCTACCCGCTGGGCACCTTCGAGGCCCACGGCGCGGAGGGCCTGTACGAAGCCGCCGCGAGCGTCCCCTGGGAGGAGCACCTGACGCCCACCACGACGTTCGCGGTGGATGCCACGCTGAAGGACAGCGAGCACAGCCACTCGGGCTTCGTGGCGCTCAAGGTGAAGGACGCCATCGTCGACCGGATGCGCACCAAGGTCGGCACGCGTCCGGACGTGAACACGAAGAACCCGGACGTGAGCGTGGTCGCGCACCTGTCGCGCGAGACGCTGTCGCTGTCATTGGACCTGTGCGGCGACGCGTTGAATCGCCGGGGCTACCGCGTGCGGCCCACCGTCGCGCCGCTCAAGGAGACGCTGGCCGCCGCCGTGCTACGCGCCGCGCACTACACGGGCGAAGAGGCGCTGGTGGATCCGATGTGCGGCTCCGGCACGTTGCTGATTGAAGGCGGGATGATGGCCCGTCGCCGAGCGCCCGGACTCAACCGCGACTTCGCGGTGGAGCGCTGGCCCGTCATCGGCCCGCGCGCGAAGGAGCTGCTCGTGGACCTGCGCGCGGATGCCCGCCGCAACGAGCGCAAGGTGGAGGTCCCCATCTGGGGCTTCGACAAGGACCCGGAGGCCCTGGAGGCCGCCCAGCGCAACGTGCAGGCCGCACGGCTGTCGGAGGAAATCATCCTGGCCGAAGCTGACGCGACAGACCTGCCGCACCTGCCCGCCGCCAGTGGCCTGCTGCTCACCAATCCGCCCTATGGAGACCGGCTCACGGGCTCCGGCGGACAGAAGGGCATGAAGAGCTTCTATTACAAGCTGGGCGAGTCCCTGCGCGTGCCCGGCTGGCGCGTCTGGGTGCTCTCCGGCAACCCGGCCTTCGAGAGCGCGTTCCATACGCGTCCCTCCGCGCGCCGGGAGATGTGGAACGGCCCCATCGAATGCACGTTGCTCGGCTACCGGGCCGCGGGCAGCAGCCACCTGGACGAAAACTCAGAAGCGCCGCTCCGTGCGCCGAAGCAGCCGGCCAATGTTGCTCCGGTGCGTCCACAGCATGAGGGCGAAGAGGACAGCTGAGAGGCCGGTGTACTCCGGGGCCCGGGCGGTGAAGGCCGACGTGCCCACCGCCGTGGCTCCGGCCGCGAGCGAGCCCAGGGAGCTGACCCGCCACACCGCGAAGAAGGTGATGTACGCGGCACCCGCGGCCAGCGCGGCCAGCGGAGCGAGCACCAGCAGCACGCCCAGCGCGGTGGCCACGCCCTTGCCGCCGTGCAGCTTGAGCCACACCGGATAGACGTGGCCCAGCACCGCGGCCAGGCCCACCAGCACGTGCACCGTGGGAAGGTCCGGCACGAGCTGCAGCGCGAGCGCGACGGGCAGCGCGCCCTTCACCGCGTCCAGCACGAGCACCACCGCGCCCAGCTTCTTGCCCGCGACGCGGGTGACGTTGGTGGCGCCGATGTTGCCGCTGCCGCTCTGGCGCACGTCCACGCCACGCAGCCATCGCGTCAGCAGGACACCGAAGGGAATGGAGCCGGCGAAGTAGCCCAGCAGGACGAGCGCGAAAGTCACGACCCCACGCTATAGCAGCAGGTGGGGGAAGCGCGTCTTCACCACCACGTAGGCGTAATTCACCAGGAGGATGGCGGGCATCACCATCTGGAACACCTTCCACTCCCGGGGCGAGAGTCGGATTTCGGGGATGGGGACGGCGAAGACGAGGTGCAGCACCGTCACCACGACCGCCAGGGCGAACAGGAAGGCGGCCACCGTCCCCAGGGGGTTGGCCTCCCAGGCCCCCTCGAAGTTGAAGTGGGCGAAGCGGTCGGCCGCGCGCGTCAGCCCACAGCCGAGGCAGGGCCAGCCTGTCCGCTCGCGCAGCACACAGCCCCAGAAGGGGATGAGCTTCGCCACGGGGATGTACCGGGCCACGAGCAGTCCCACGAGGCCGATGAGCCCCAGGTAGTCCACGGTGCCGAGGCGTCGATTGCGAGGAGGGAGGAAGACCTTCATGCGCGCCTCGCCCAGAGGTGTGCGGGAGTCCCACTCTAGTACGGGCGCCGCCTTGCCGGGGCAACGAGTTTTGGCTAAGCGAGCGAGTCATGAACTCGCTCCGCACGTCCCTGATGCTGCTGGTCGCTGTTCCCCTGATTGCGTTCGCCGGCGACAAGACGCCCGCCAAGGACAAGGCCGCGGCGGCCGACTGTCACCACCCCGCCGAGGCCGCCAAGGCAGCGCCGAAGCCCGAGGCGACCGCCGCCACGGCGCCTGCCGCCGCGCAGGAGAACTGGAAGCTCACCCGGGGCGAGGCGCTCAAGGGCGCATCTCCCGTGAAGCTCGCGGACCTGCTGGCGAAGCCCCAGCCCCATGACGGGAAGACGGTGCGGCTCGAGGGCACGGTGCGCAAGGCGTGCGAGAAGAAGGGCTGCTGGATGGAGCTGGCGACGGACCCCCAGGCCAAGGGGCCGGGCGTGCGCGTGACGTTCAAGGACTACGGCTTCTTCGTCCCGCTGGACTCGGCGGGCTCGCAGGCGCGCGTGGAGGGCGTGGTGAAGGTGGCGGAGCTGAGCGAGGGCCACGCGTCGCACTACGAGGCGGAAGGCGCCATCGTCCCGCGTGGCGCGGACGGCAAGCCGCGCGAGGTTCAGCTCGTCGCGACGGGCGTTGAGCTGCGCCGTTAGAACATGGCGCGCAGCTTCAGCATGAGGGGCGTGCAGGGCGCGGCGGACCGCGCCGTGCAACACGCTCGGACGTGGTTGCTGGAGACGGAGCCGGGCTCGCGCGTGCATGACGTGCAGTCAGACCCCCGCTTCCAGCACCGTGGCGTGGACCTCCTCTGGGAGCTGCCGACGGGAGAGGTGCGCGGCATCGAGGTGAAGGGCGACCGCAACGCCACCCGACGCCGCTACTTCTTCGAGCTGGTCTCCAACCTGGAGAAGGACACGCCGGGCTGCTTCCTCTACAGCGGCGCGGACCTCCTCGTGTACGTCTTCCTCTCGCAGGGAGAGCTGCACGTGATGCCCCTCAAGGCGGTGCGTGACTGGTTCCTGCCACGCGCGAAGGAGTACACGCTCAAGCACGCCTTCACCCAGACAGGCGCCATCCGCTACACGACGGTGGGCGCGGTGGTGCCCACGCGTGATGTCGTGGAAGGCGTGCCCCGGGTGCTCAAGATTCCGTTGAAGCGCTCGACGCCCCTGGCGACCCAGGAAGTCGCCGCGCTGGAAGGCGAAGTCGCCTCGCCGGATTCACCTCCGACGACGGCGCTGACGGAGGGCGGCGGCGAGGCCTCCGCCGAGCAAGCGACCGCGCGGGCCGCGGAGGCCGCGACCTCTCCAAAGAAGAAGGCACGGCGCAAACAACCGGCGCGGCAGGCGCGGAGCACAGGCTCGAACACCGCCGAGTAGGGCCTCTCCAGGGCACATCGACGGTCACGAGGGCATCCCTCGCCGACTTCGTCGCGAGCTCACCCGTTCGCCTGAGGGACTTCGCGGGGCAGTATGACGAGAGCAATACCTCGTCGCATGCGCCTCGCGAGCCCATCACGGTCGCCGGAGGCGCCTCGCGGTGGGGTGCGCCGCGAGCGACTCCTCATCGCATGCGCCTCACCGTCTTCGCGTTCACGGATGCCTCTGGAGGCGCCGGTGGCGCGCCCTGCCCTTCTGGGCGCGACGCGCGAGCACTCGCCCGCGCGCCGCGAGGTGCTGGCTTCAGCGCCCGTGACGGTGACGGGTGTGGCCGGGATGGATGCGGTCGTGCTCCGCATTGAGGCGGTCGGCCGTGCGCACCAGGTCCAGCAGGGAGACGCGGTCGTTCTGCGCCTTGTAGACGTGCTCCAGACGGGGAACGAGGTCCAGCGCCAGGTGCAGGTCCTTGGTCGACTCGGCCCACTCCAGCAGCATGCGGCCAGCCGAAGCGGCGGGACCATTCGCCTTCAGGTGGATGAGGCCGTCCACGGCCAGAATCCGAGCGATGGGCGTACGCGCCGTGTCCTCGGTCAGCTTCACCAGGTCCGACACGGCCGCGTCCTGCTCGCCGCGCGCCGCGCGCACCATGGCGCGGGAGATGCCCTTGCGGTCCGGCAGGAAGAACTCCTCCAGGTCCGCGAACGACTCCGCGTGAGCCCCGTGCCCCGAACGGGCGAGCGTCTCCGCGAGGCTGTCGAACAGCTCCGCGTCCTTCTCCGAGAACGGCGCCAGCGCCTCCTGCATGAAGCGCTCCTGGGGCCCGCCCTTGTCATCCACGGGCAGTCGCGCGCGCAGGCCGTTCATCTTCTCGAAGGCCGGAGCCACCGGAGCGTCCGCCGCGCCATTGAGCAACTGGAGCAGCGACTTCATGAGCGAGGCGAGCGTATCCGTCAGCTCGTACGGTGCCACGCGGTCCGGCAGCCAGCGGCGCCACAGCTCCACCGGCGCCGCCACCACGAAGTCCTTGAAGGGGCCCGTGCCCTTCCACTGGGCCTTCCACTGTTGGGCGATGCCCAGCGGGAAGGTCGTCTCCGAGAGCTTTCGGAAGTCCTCCTCGGCCACGGAAATACCGTAGTGACCGAGCGTTCCGACCAGGGCCTCCGTCGAGTACTCCTTCAGGCCCTTCTGCTGCCACGCCTTGTCCACACGCTGCGCGCTCACCTGGTTCTCCGCTGCCCCTGGGCGCCGGCCATCGGCGCATGCGGACTTCTAGCGGAAGCGGAGCCCGCAGTGCAGCGGCACTTGCACCTCCCCGTCACGCGGCGGACGCGGGGGGCGCCATCTTCGGGACGGTGGGCCAATGGACGGGGTTGCGCCGCCCGTCCTCCACCCGACGCGCCAGATAGGGCTCACAGCCCCGGGCCTCGAAGGCCTTCTTCCAGGCCGCGAAGCTCCCCCCGGCACGCCAGGCGTCCATCGCGGCCAGCCCACCCTCCGGGCCACATTGGGCCAGCATGTACTCCACCCACGCCCATCGGGCGGACGTGGGACGCACCTCGGCGCGTCCACGCAGGCCCTTGCGCAGCCTCTCCAGCCGATTCTCGACCTCCTTGATGCCCGCGAAGGGTGCCCCGTCCAGCGGCGTGTTCCGCTTGGCCACGAAGGGTGCCACCCCCAACGCCACGGGAAGGATGCGAGACAGCTCCGAGGTGAAGCGGATCAATTCGTCGATGTCCTCGTCCCCTTCGAAGGGAAGCCCCACGACGTTGTAGACCTTGAGCTGCTTCATGCCAGCCGTGCGGGCGTACCCCGCCGCACGGACAATCTGTTCCTCCGAGTGCTTGCGGTCCACCATGTCCCGCATGCGCTGCGAGGCCCCGTCCGCCGCCACCGTCAGGTTGGTCGCCCCACCGCGGCGGAGCTGATCCACCAGCTCCTGCGTCAGCCGATCCGCCCGGAGTGACGACACTCCGACTTCCTTCCCCGCGTCCACGAGCGTGCGCAGCAGTTCGACGATGCGCGGATGATCCGTCACCGCCGCGCCCACCAGGCCCACCCTCCGGGCGTGCGCGGGGATCAGCGACAGCACTCGCTCTGGAGGCACCGTGCGCATGCCCCCGTTCGTCGTGCGGCGCATGACGCAGTAGTGGCAGCCGCGCGAGCACCCCCGCTCCGGCTCGATGAGGAACATCGAGCGCAGCTCGGTATGCGGGGTGATGATCTGCGTGCGTGCAGGCAGCCTCGAATCCGTCGCCCGAGCCACGTGGTAGCGCTGGCCTCCGCGCCCCGGCACACGAAAGCCAGGGATGCGTGCCAGGTGGTCCAGCAGGGCCTCGCGCTCCATCGTGGCCGCCGCCTCCACCAGCACGTGCATGAGGTCTTCCGCCTCGCCCTGGACGAGCACGTCCACGAAGGGCTCCAGCGGATCCGGGTTGGAGAACGTCAGGGGCCCTCCCGCCACCACCAGGGGATGGCGCCCATCCCGGCGCTCCTCCGCCAGCACGGGCAGCCCCGCCAGCTCCAGCATCGTGAAGAACCCCGTCAGCTCCAGCTCATACGCCACGGAGAACGCCAGCATCGCGAAGCTGGAGACGGGAGCCTGGGACTCCCACGTGAACAACGGCGTCCGGGTGCGCTTGAACGCCTCCACGTCATCCGGAAGGAAGGCGCGCTCGGCGGTGGCACCCGGGTGCTCGTGAACCTCCCGGTAGATGGCCTGGAAGCCCAGCGAGCTCATCCCCACGTGGTAGGGGCTCGGGTAGCAGAGGGCCACGCGGAAGGGAGCCTCCTTGTAGAGGGTGCCTTCTTCGTCGTCCAACAGCGAGCGGACGTGGTGGATGAGTGAGTAACGGCCCTCCATGTTCCTCCAGACAGAAACAACCCTGACAGACAGGTACAGCCCATCAAACACCGCGGCCCCGTCAGTCCACTCCTTGAGGAGGGCTGGCGGGGCCGCGAGGCGCCACCTGTCAGGTGGCGCTGTTCAGCGTTGAACGACTACCTGAAGGACGGAATCTGCTTCGAAGGGACGCAGTAGGCAACCGGCGTCCCATCCGGATTGGTCCGAACCGTGAGGCACTCCGCGGCGAAGTCGGGGTTCAGACCCGACGTCGGACCGCAAGCACTCGCATCCGTCGGACTGCACGCAATCGCGGGCCACAGGGCACGCATCGTGTAGTTCGAGGCGCAACCATCCTTCGTGTACTTCAGCTCACCCTTCAGCTGCGTGCCGGGCGCGGACGGAGCCGCGTAGACCTCCACGTTGGTGAACTCGTAGCGGATCGTCGTGGCCGCAGCGGTACTGGTCGCCGCGGCATTGACAGTGGCCGCCGACAGCGAGGGAGCCAGGCAGAAGTCCTTGGCATCAGGCTCCGAAGCCAAAGCCCCCAGCGCCGTCTGGTCCGTCGTGGCCCCCGGATCCCGGCCCGCGATGCTCGCCAAGCCGTTGGGACGAATCGTGAGCAGCGAGTTGTTCAGGTTGTCCGGGTCATTGAACTTGAAGACGCCGATCAACTCGCCAGGGGGAGCAACGATCTCGCAAGCACCACCACCGTTCGCAAGGGTGGGGGAGTCCACGGCATCGTACTTGACCACCCAGTTGGCGTTGTCCTGAACGAAGCAGGGCGCCTCTGGCTGGTCGAAGTTGCAGCCCGTCAGCACGCTTGCCGTGCCAACGAGGACCATCGCAGCATTGAAAATGTTCTTGGTCATGTGACTTGAAATCCCGGTTCCGTGAGTGGCCAGAGACTAGAACGTGTACCGGACGCCAAGGCGCATCTGCCGCGGCGGCTGGTAGCTGGTCGGGTTCTTGAAGTTGGGGTTGATGTCACCGTCCACGCTACCGAACGGCTCACCCTCGCGCTCTTCGCCTTCCTGCCACGTCACGTTGCCCGGCAGGTCGCTGGGCTTGCCGTTCGGGATCGGGGCGACGCTGAGCAGGGTGTACGTCTGGTCCACCGTGCTGACGCCCTGGAAGTTGAAGAGGTTGAAGACGTCGAGGGTGACGGAGATCACGCTGTCCTTGCTGACGCGGTAGTTGACGCCAATGTTGGAGTCAATGACGTTCAGCCAGGGCGTACGGCCACCCGCGCCACGGGGGAGGACGAAGGACTCGTCCGAACCGTAGAGAGCGTGCGCACCGAAGTAGTTGATCGGCGTGCCGGAGTTGCCACGGTAGGACAGACCGATGCTCGCGGAGAGTTCGTTGGTGAAGTTGAACTCCTTCGCGCCGAACACCTTGATCTGGTGGGTACGGTCGAACGGGAGCAGACCCGTGCGGTTCGCCAGGAGGCTGATGAGGTCGAAGTCCGACAGGATGTTCGGGTCGAGCTGAGCAGTCTCCGGACGGAACAGACCCGGGTAGTTACCATACAGACGGGACCAGGTGTAGTTCGCCTGGGCCAGCCAGCCGTCCGAGAACGTGCGGTTCAGGTAGACGGTGACGTTGTCGTAGTTACGCTCCGGCTTCGGGAACTCCTTGGCGAAGCCGCTGCCCGGGTTGCCGAGGAAGTACGACCGACCGTCATCGCGGCTCATGTCCTCGATGACCATGTTCATGTCGCGGTGGGTGTAGCTGGCGCCCACGCGGGTGTTCGCGATGAGCTCGTACTCGCCGCCGACGACGATTTCGTCGGACGACTGCGGGTTGATGTCCGGGTCGATCGGCTCGTTCTCCACCTTGCCGCCCGTGAAGAGGCGGTTCGGGTTACGGAGGCTCTCCGGCTGAGCGAGGACGTAGTTGGGATCCCGGCACTCGGTCTCCTGGCTCTCGCGGCTGGACGGGTCGCAACCACCCTCCTCACCCGGCTCCACCATGGCGCGGCGGGCCTCGTAACGACGCTCACCCGGGAACGCGCGGTCGAGCATGTTCAGCGGAACCTGCTCGTAGTACCGGGCGAAGTTCACGAAGAACTTCGTGCGGCCGTTGGCGAACGGGTCGACGATGGCGCCGATACGGGGCGACCACTGGTTGCCGAGGATGAGGGCCAGATCGCCATCACCGCCGTACATCGCCTGCACGTCGTAGCGCACGCCGAGGTTCAGCGTGACGCGGTTGGCGATGGACCAGGAGTCCTGCAGGAAGCCACCGACCGTGGTGCTGGTGGTCTTCGACTGCTGGGTCAGCTGGGTGATGGGGCTGTCAGGGGACGCCTGGTAGCCGTAGCGGCGGTAGTCATGAACCGCGATTCGCTGGGGCCCTCCCGTGTAGGGCTGCCCGTTGAGGGTCGCACCCGTGTACGGGCGATTCTCCTGGAAGTACACGCCGCCGCCGTACGCCTTGAGCTGGTCGTACGACAGGAACTCGGTGTCGACACCGGCCTTCAGCACGTGGGTGCCGAGCGCGTTCAGCAGGTACGTGGCCTTCGCGTTGATCTGGTAGCGATCCAGCTTCGCGTCGGACATCAAGCCAGGACCACCCAGCGTGTAGCCCGTCACGGGGCAACGCTCGACCGAGATCGGCCTGCCTTGATCGTCGACCGTCTCCAGCGGATTGCACGCCGCTTCCTGACCCTCGGGCAGGTTCTCGAACACCGTCAGCCGGCGCTCGAAGTTGTAGAGCATGCGGGAGTAGCCCGCGAGGCCCTGCGACGTGCCGATCTTGCTGCCGTCCGCCGGAAGGGTGGACGCCGTCTGGTGGAACCAGCCGAGGTTCGCGTCGACCAGGACCTTCTTGTCCATGAACGCGCCCGCGTACTTCAGGGCCAGCGACGTGGCGTTCGCGTTGGTCTCCGTGAAGGCGAAGTCGCCCGGACGGGAGGACAGCGCGCCTGGCAGACCACCGGACTGCGGGTTGATGCTCAGCTTGCCCATGCCACCGGTCGTCGTCGGGGTGCCGTTGAGGGCGATCGAGACGTTGTGGTCCTGGTTGATGAGGTACGTCAACTTACCCATGTACTGCACGGTCCGGGTGTCGGCGTAGTACTGACGGTCAGAGCCCGCGATGGGGTCGACGACGGTGAAGCCCTCGTCGTTGGTCACCGTGGAGCCGTCCGCGTTCAGCCGGATGGCGTTCAGCGTGCGGGTGTGCTGGTAGCGCGTGAACGACGGCGCGAAACCGGCGAAGAACCACAGCTTGTCCTTGAGGATCGGGCCACCGAGGGTCGCGCCGAAGTCACCCAGGTTCTGCAGCTCGTTGAGGCCACTGATGACAGTGCCCTCTTCCTGGATCTGCTTGCGGGTGCCTTCGAAGGTTCCCGGCGTCCAGTTCGCGAACACGGAGCCGTGGAACTCGTTGGAGCCAGACCGGGTCACCGCGTTGATGACACCGCCCGTGGAGCGACCGAACTCCGGCAGGTAACCGCCGGTGATGATGTTCACGTCCTGCACGAACTCGATGCTCATCGGGCTGGCGTTCACGCCGTAGGCGGGGTCGTTCGTGGACAGACCGTCCACCACGTACCCGTTCTCAGGCGAGGTCGCGCCGTTGATGGACACACCGTACTGGTCGTTCTGGGCGCCAGGCGCCAGCTCGGCCAGGGACTCGAAGGAGCGAGCCGCTCCTCCCTTGCCACCCGGACGGGCCACGGCGATGCGCTTGATGAACTCCTGATCCACGTTGACGCCCGTGGTCGTGGAGCCCACGTCGATGGTCGGCGGCGCGCCGACGATCTCCACCACTTCACCGAGGGACTCGGGGAGCAGCTCGACGTTGACGCGGATGGTGCGGTTCAGACGCAGCTGGACGTCAGAACGTGCGTACGGCTTGAACTGCTCTTTCTCGAACCGCAGGGTGTAAACACCAGGCGGCAGCTGGGGAATACGGTAGTTGCCCTGAGCGTCGGTAACCACGGTCTGCTCACCCTGAAGGTTGGGCGAGGTCGCGGTGACAACAACGTCAGGAACAGGCTGCCGGCTTTGAGCGTCGATGACAGTACCGATCATCGTGCTCGACTGCGCGAAAGCCGCCGATCCATAAAGCAGACCTGCGGCCAGGACAACTCCGGTTTCCCGGAGCACTCGGTTCAAGTGCATACCAGACCCCTCCAAGGTGGGCTGCAACCGAAAATGACTGGGGAAAATATCCGAGGTCAAGCAGTTGTCAATAGACCGTTGCTTTTTGGTAACCAGTGGGGCAATTGCGCGATCACGTCAGTTACCCTTGACCGTGCTTGCTTGAACCCGGAACGCGTTTCTGTATGGTAGCGCGCCCTTTCAGCCGGGCGGGGCGTGGTGGGTGTCCACTGGTGATGAGGAGTCTAGTACATGTTTGATTCAGTCCTTGACCGCGGTCAGGCGCCCAGAGCGCGGTTCGGCGTGGGGACCACCATCTCCGTGATCCTGCACGTCGCATTGTTCGGCGTGGCCTACTTCCTGTCGACGAGGGAACCGGTCGAGGAGGAGAAGGAGATCGAGGTGACGCTGAAGGCCACCATGGCCCCGCCTCCTCCTCCCCGTCTCTTA
>NZ_VIFM01000173.1 GCF_006636215.1 Myxococcus llanfairpwllgwyngyllgogerychwyrndrobwllllantysiliogogogochensis
CCGCCACCCCGACCGGGAACACCACGCCGGCGCCCGAGCCTCCGCCTCCCGCCCCCACGGGTCCCGTGCGGGTCTGCGTGTTGAAGTTCCGCAACCTGAGTGGAGACACCTCACTCACGCCCCTCGAACTGGCCCTGTCCGAAGCAGTGGTCACCGACGTGGGCAGCCAACCCGGGATGCGGCTCATCGAGCGCGGGCAGTTGGACCTCCCGATGGAGGAACAGGACTTCACGCAGGGCGCGAGGGTGGACCCGGAGACCCGGGCCCGCCTGGGTCGCATCGTCGGCGCGGAGGTGGTGGTGCTCGGCGGCTTCCAGCAAGCGGGCGCCGTGCTGCGCATCTCCGCGAGGTTCGTCCACGTGGAGACCGGTGAAGTACTCGACACGGCGCGCGTGGAGGGGCCCGCGAGCAAGCCCTTCGAGGTCCAGGACGCGCTCACCGCCGAGGTGCGCGCGCTTCTGCCCCGCCTGTCCGCGAGGCTGAGACCATGAAGGCCCCACACGCGCTTCTGCTCCTCTTCATGTGCTCCCACCTGGCGCACGCGGCGGCACCCGCGAAGCCTCCGCCAGGGCCCGCGGCGGTGATGCCGTTCCGCAACCTCAACACGGACACCTCGCTGGACTGGCTCGCGCGCGGCATGACGGAGACGCTCATCTCCGACCTTCGCGCCAGCGGACGCATCCAATTGGTGGAGCGCGAGCAGCTCGACGCCGCCCTCGCCGAGCTGGACCTCCAGGAGCGAAAGCAGTCCACGGAGTCGACAGCGGTCCGCGTGGGCCGCCTCGTCGGAGCCCGCACCGTCGTGCTGGGCAGCATCCAGCGCGCGGAGCAACAGGTGCGCATCAACGCGCGCTTCATCGACGTGGAGACCGGCGTCGTGCTGGACACGGCGAAAGTCACGGGCCCCGTGGACCGCATCTTCTCGCTGCAGGACCAGGTGGCGGCCCGGCTGATCGGCTCGCCGGTGAAGCCGCGCGCGAAGCGTCCCTCGGGGAGAGAAGCGGTGCTGGCCCTGGAGACCTATGGTCGGGCACTCCAGGCCCCCACCGAGGACGAGCGCGCGTGGCTTCTTCGCGCGACGTTGGCGGGCAGCCCGAGCTTCGAGTACGCCCGAGAAGAGCTCTCTCGTCTGGAGAAGCGGCTTGCCGAGCACGCCCTGCGCGCCACCCCCGGTCGCGAGGCCGCCGACGCGGAGCTGCGGGCCATGATGCTGGACCCCCAACGCGCCTCCGAGGAGCGCTCCTCGGCCGCGTTGCGGTTGTTGGACGCGAACTACATCCGGGGCCGCTGGCGCACGCTGGTCCAGGACACCGAGCGGGTCCTGCCGCTGGGGCTTCCGCTGTATCAACTTCGCCTCCCAGCCGAGACGGCCTTGTGGTTTCGCATCATCGCGCTCGGCAAGCTCGATCAATTGGACGCCGCGCGGGACGCCGGTGACACCTTCCTGCGGACCTATCCCCAGAGCCTGATGGCCGACGGCGTCGACTCCATGATGCGAGCCTCCGCCCTGGCCCGCGCCGCCAACGAGCAATCCCACAAGGCGATGATCGAGGGGCTGGCGACCGAGGAACTCCTCTTCGCCCGGCGCATCGAGGAGCTCGAGCGGAAGGGACAGCCCACCGTCTCCGTGCGGATGGAGCGCGACTACAATCGCTGCTTCAAGCCCGCCACCCATCACGTGAATGCCCAGACCCTGGTGGCCTGCCGGGCCTTCTACGATACGTGGGGAGGCGGAGCCTCCGCCATCGAGAAGACCTACGCCAGGAACGCACGCGAAGCGGAGATTGCCGCCCTCGTCCGCCTGCGCCGCTACAACGAAGCACGTGAGCGGCTGGCCGCCTACCGCGCCATCGACCCCAATGGGGAACAGGCCAGTGTCGCGCGCGTCCTCGTGGTCAACATCCGCGCCAGCGACGAGGAATGAAGGCGCGGCACCTGTCCGGCGTGCCGCGCCTCCAGTGCCCTGGCTACGGGGCGATCTTCGTCAGGAACGAGTCGGGGGCACCCTGCAGCGTGTTGCCCTCGAAGTTCCCGTCCAGGTAGCCGCCGACGTACATGTTGTCGTTCTGGTCCACCACGACACCCATGCTGCGCACGTCCTTCTCCACGCCGTTGAGCACCGCGGTGGGCTGCTGCTTGATCCACTGGAGCGTGCCGGAGAAGTCCACCTTCGCCACGTAGTTGTGGACCATGCCGCCCGTGGTGTCGGTCGTCTGCGTCACGTCCGCCACCCCGCCTCCCGTCACGTAGATGCCGTCGTCATGGGCGAAGATGCCCATGCCCCACGAGCCAGAGCCCGAGTCCAACTCCCACACCCACTGCTTGACACCCGCCGGGTTGAACCGCGCGATGAAGACGTCGATGGCCGGGGTGACGTTGGGCACGCCGTCCATGCCACCGCCGCTGTAGCCCGTCAGGTACACGTTGCCGTTCGCATCCAGCGTGGAGCCATAGAGCCACACGGCCGTGGCGGGAGCCCCCGCCAGCCGCGTCCACTGCTTCACGCCGTCCGCGTCGTACTTGGTGATGAAGGCGTCCTGAGGCCCGGTCAGCGTCTGGCCGTCCAGGTTGCCGTCCGTCCAGCCGGAGACGTAGACGTTGCCGGAGTTGTCAGCGGAGGCCCGCCGCGCATGGGTCGACTTCCCCGCCACGCCCAACAGCCGCGTCCACTGCTTCACGCCCGTCGCGTTGTACTTGGTGACGAACGCATCGTAGTTACCGGTGCGCACGTTGCCATCCAGGTTGCCGTTGGTGGAGCCCACCAGGAAGGCGTTGTCCGCCGAGTCGAGCGACACGCCGTAGCCCTCCGTCTGCGCTCCCGCCAGGCCAATCTGCCGCGTCCAGCCAAACACGCCGGTGTAGCGGTAGCGGGTGATGAACGCGTCCCGGCCCCCGCTGCTCGTCGCGCCCGGCAGGGCGCCATCCGTGAAGCCCGCGACGTAGATCTCCTCGAACGACCGGTTGCGCGCGATGCCGTAGCCCAGGGTGACAGTGCCCGCCACGCCGAGCTGCTTGTGGAACTGGAGGTTGCCGTTCCAGTCGCGGGCCGTGAGGAAGCCGTCCATCAATCCGGCCATGGGCTGCCCCTCCACGCCCACCGTCGTCATGCCCGTGGAGTACGTACGCCCCGCCGGGTCGCCGGCCAGGTCATGGATGCGGGTGAAGCCACCCGGGGCGCCGGACGTCTTCGTCCACAGGTCCACCACCGTGGGGAACGCGTCACACTGGTACAGCTCCAGCCGACCAATGGACAGGACGACGATGCCCGCGCGGTTGTCGTTGTCGTCCGACACGTTCAGCCGGTACTTCTTGTACTGACCGGGGTGGGCCACGTCGTACTCGCGCCGCTCGTTGGTCCAGCCCGTCACGTTCGTGCGCGTGTCCACCACCACCCAGGTGCTGCCGTTGGAGCCCTCCAGCGTCCAGTTCTTCGGGGAGCGCGTGGTGATGGAGCCGTTGGAGTAGGAGATGGCGTAGCGGCGCACCGTCTTCATCACGCCACTGCCGAACTCGTACCCCAGCCATGCGGGCGTCTGGTTGGCCGTGGAGAGCCAGAAGGTGGTGGCGTTGTCGAACGCCTTCCAGGGCTCGTAGGCGGCCGGATTCGAGCCGTACACGCCCGAACTCGTGACGAAGCCCGAGGGCGCCGAGTTGCTCGTCATCACCGGCACCAGGCTGGTGCAGTTGGTGAGCTGCTGCTCCTGGCTCCCCGGAGCGTCCGTCGGGGCATCCTCGCCCGGCTCCCCACCCTGGCAGCCCACGAGCGCCAGCGCGCTCGCCAGGAACATTCCTCGTACCGCGTTCAAGAATCTCATGGTGTCTCCCCTCGTTCCGCGAGCGCGAAGGTGCGCGCGGCCATCCGGGGGCCCTGTGACTCCAGGCCCCCGGTGGACCAGGGAGATACCGACCCCGGGGCAACCCCTGGCGCGGGATGTGACGAAACCGCCCTGGCGCGGGACGAAACCGCCTCACTCGGGGATGAGACCTGAATCACGGTTCATATTTTCCGGAGCATTGCAAGCCAGCCCGTGTTGCACGCGCTGCGTCGAAAGAATCGGTCTTGCTCGCGACGAACCAAACCCATTGAATCGCGCCCATGAAATTCCTGCGTGAGCTGCGCTCGGTCCTGAACCTGACGGTGCTGGTGGCCGGGCTCGGCTACTTCGTCGACCTCTTCGACATCACGCTGTTCGGCGTGGTGCGCGCCGCGTCGCTCCGGGACATCGGCATCACCAGTCCGGAGGAGGTGCTGTCGAAGGGCATCCTCATCTACAACTGCCAGATGGTGGGGATGATGGTGGGCGGCCTCTTGTGGGGCGTGCTCGCCGACAAGCGCGGCCGGCTGTCGGTGATGTTCGGCTCCATCCTGCTCTACTCGTTCGCGAACCTGGCCAACGCGTTCGCCTGGGACGTGACGAGCTACGCGGTGTTCCGCTTCCTGGGCGGCGTGGGCCTCGCGGGCGAGCTGGGCGCGGCAATCACCCTGGTCGCCGAGTCGCTCCCCAAGGAGAAGCGCGGCCTGGGCACCACCATCGTCGCGACGCTCGGCATGCTGGGAATCGTGGCGGCGGCCTTCGTGGGCCAGCACCTGCACTGGAAGACGGCCTACTTCACCGGCGGCATCATGGGCCTTGCGCTGCTGTTCGCCCGCTTCAAGGTCTCCGAGTCGGAGCTGTTCACCAAGAAGACGGACCCCTCGCGCGCCAACCCCTTCCTGCTGCTCCAGGGGGGCCGGTTCCTCAAGTACATCTGCTGCATCCTGATTGGCGTCCCCATCTACTTCACCACCGGCATCCTCTTCACCTTCGCGCCGGAGCTGACGGCGGGGCTCAACGTGCAGGGCACCGTCACGGCGGGCAACGCCATCCTCTATGGCTCCGTCGGCCTGACGATTGGCGACCTGCTCGCCGGCCTGTTCAGCCAGTGGCTCAAGAGCCGCAAGCGCGCGGTGGCGCTGAACCTGGTGGGTGGCTTCCTGCTGATGCTCGTCTACGGGCTGGTGCCCGGGCTCACCAGCACGACGGTGTACCTCCTCAGCTTCCTCATCGGCATCATGGTGGGCTACTGGGCGGTGCTGGTGACGATGGCGGCCGAGCAGTTCGGCACCAACATCCGCGGCACGGTGGCGACGACGGTGCCCAACTTCGTCCGAGGCTCCGCCGCGATTGCCGCCAGCGGCTTCGCCGTCCTCAAGGGCTACATCTCCGTGCCCATGGCGGCCATCACCGTGGGCAGCATCTGCTTCGGACTCGCGCTGATCGCGCTCACGCGAATCGAAGAGACCTTCCACCGCGACCTCGACTTCGAGGAGGCCGGGCCGGACGCGGCCACCGAGGCTGCCGCGCGCTCCCAGCCCTCCTGAAGGGCCGGCGTCAGCCCTTGCGGGCGCTCACCCGCATGGGCATTCCCCGCTTGGGCACGAAGGTCAGCCGCGTCTGCCACTCCACGGGGTTCTTCCCCAGGTACTCCACGTCGCACTGCTGGAGCAGCGTGGCCAGCGTCTGCACCGTGTCCACCTGGGACATGTGCTGGCCCACGCAGATGCGCTGGCCGGCCCCGAAGGGCACGTAGGCGCACTTGTGCATTCCCGTCATGCGCTCCGGCAGGAAGCGGTCCGGGTCGAACGTGTCCGCGTCCTTCCAGTGGTCCGGGTGCCGGTGGATGGCGTACGGGCACATGAGGAGCTGGGTGCCCTTGGGCAGGAGCACCCCGCCCACCTCCACCTCGCCCGCCGTCTCCCGGAGGATGGTCCACGCGGGCGGGTTCAGCCGATTGATCTCCTGCACGACGCGGTTCGTATACGTCAGCTTCGCCACGTCCTCGTACTTCGGCGGCTCGCTGCCACAGACCGAGCGCACCTCCTCGCGGATGGCGCGCGTCACCTCCGGGTGCTGCGTACACGCGTGCACGGCCCACGTCAGGGAGGTGGCGATCATCTCGAAGCTGGCGCCGAAGAGGTTGACGATTTCGTCGCGCACCTGCTTGTCCTCCATCGGCTCGCTGGTGTCCCGGGCCCGCGCCTCCACGAGCGCGGACAGCAGGGTGATGTCTCCGTCCTGCGTCCCCCGCTCGCGCCGCCGGGAGAGCCGCGCGTAGATCCACCCGTTGATGAGCCACAGCGCCGTGCCTATCCGCTCGGGGTTCGGGTCGAGCCGGGGCAGCAGCTTGAAGTACAGCGTGCCCCAGGGCCCTCGCCGACGACCGAACACGTCGATGGCATCCATGATGCTCGCGAAGAACTCCTCGCGCGGCGTCTCATCGAAGCACGTGCGCCACATCACCCCGAACATCAGGCGGGCCGCCTCCGTGTACATGTCGAAGGACTCGCCCCTGGCGCCCAGGTCGGACCACCGCCGCACGCCCTTGGACAGCTCGTCGCTGAAGATGCCCGCCCACTGCCGGACCTTCTCCTTGTGAAACATGGGCTGAACCATGTGTCGCTGCCGCTTCCAGACGTCCCCCTGGCTCACGGTGAGCCCGTTGCCATTGAAGGGATTGACGATGCGCGGTTTGGGGAAGACCAGGGGCTCGTCGATGAGCACCCGCTTCACGTCCACCGGGTTCCTCAGGAACGCGATGGGGTAGCCGTAGACGCGAACCAGGGACACGTCGCCGTATTCGGCGTGGAGCTTGTTGGCCAGGGCCAACGGCTCTTGGAGCATGGGAAAAAAGCTACCCAGCACGGGCAATCCCCGAGGGCCGGCCTTGCGGCGCACGGAGGGCGAAGGAGCAGAGGTGTCCATGACCCCCGATTTGTTCCGGTCGGCTCCGCACCGTCAAGACCGCCATGCACTGACTTGAAACCGACGTCCCGAAACGGGCCAGTTGCGCTGGGAGGGGGAAGCGCCCTATCCCCTCATCCCAGCCATGGCTTCCGCCCCCATCCGACCCATCCAGAAAGTGCTGTGCGCCAACCGCGGTGAGATCGCCATCCGCGTGTTTCGCGCCTGCAACGAGCTTGGCATCCGCACCGTCGCCATCTACAGCGACGAGGACCGGACGCATGAGCACCGCCACAAGGCCGATGAGGCCTACCGGGTCGGTCACGGCAAGCGCCCCGTGGAAGCCTACCTGGGCATCGACGAAATCCTCGACGTGGCGGAGCGAGCCGGGGTGGACGCCATCCACCCGGGCTACGGCTTCCTGTCGGAGAACGCCGACTTCGCCGAGGCCTGCGAGCGCCGGGGCATCCGCTTCATCGGCCCCCGCTCCGCCGTCGTGCGGACCATGGGAGACAAGGTCGCCGCCAAGGCGCTCGCGCAGCAGGTGGGCGTGCCCACCGTGCCGGGCACGACGCTGGAGGGTGACGACGCCCAGGTGCTGGCCCGCGCGCGGGAGTTCTTCTCCACGCACGGCGGCCCGGTGCTCGTAAAGGCGGCCCACGGCGGCGGCGGGCGCGGCATGCGCGTGGTGCGAGAGGAGAAGGAGCTGGAGGCGGCGCTCGCCTCGGCGCGCTCGGAGGCGAAGAGCGCCTTTGGCTCCTCGGCCGTGTTCCTGGAGAAGTTCCTGGAGCGGGTGCGGCACATCGAGGTGCAGCTGCTCGGAGACCTGCATGGGCAGCTGGTCCACCTGCACGAGCGCGACTGCTCGGTGCAGCGGCGGCACCAGAAGGTCATCGAGATCGCGCCCGCGCCCAACCTGGCCCCGGCGCTCAAGCACGCCATCTGCGACGCGGCGGTGCGGCTGGCGAAGGAGGCGGGCTACAGCAGCGCGGGCACGGCGGAGTTCCTCGTCGGCGACGACCACTTCTACTTCATCGAGTGCAACGCACGACTCCAGGTGGAGCACACCGTCACGGAGCAGGTGACGGGCGTGGACCTGGTGCAGAGCCAGATTCGCATCGCGGAGGGCCACGCGCTGAACTCGCCCGAGGTGGGCATCCCCTCGCAGGAGTCCATCCAGCCACGAGGCTTCGCGGTACAGCTGCGCGTCACCACGGAGGACCCGTCCAACAACTTCATGCCGGACGCGGGAGTCATCACCGCCTGGCGCGCGGCCACCGGCTTCGGCATCCGCTTGGATGGCTCGAACGGCTACACCAACGCGCACATCTCCCCGTTCTACGACTCCATGCTGGTGAAGGTCATCGCCTACGCGCCCACCTTCCAGGGCGCGGTGATGAAGGGCCAGCGCGCCCTGCGCGAGTTCCGCATCCGAGGCGTGAAGACGAACCTCCCGTTCCTGGAGAACGTGCTGCACCACCCCGACTTCCAGGCGGGCAAGACGTACACGCGCTTCATCGACGAGACGCCGGAGCTGTTCCATCTGGCGCCCCGGAGAGACCGCGCCAGCAAGCTGCTCACCTACCTGGCCGAGGTCATCGTCAACGGCCACCCCACCATCAAGAGCCACCAGCGGCTCAAGCCCACGCAGTTCATGGAGCCGCGCCTGCCGGTGGCGCCTCCCGGCCCTCCGCCCCGAGGCACCGCGCAGATTCTCGCGGAGAAGGGTCCTCGGGGACTGGCCGAGTGGGTGCTCGCGCAAAAGCGCGTGCTGCTGACGGACACGACGATGCGGGACGCGCACCAGTCGCTGCTGGCGACGCGCATGCGCACCCGGGACGTGCTGCGGGTGGCCCCCGCCACGGCGCACCTGGCGTCGGACCTGTTCAGCCTGGAGAGCTGGGGCGGCGCGACGTTCGACACCGCGTACCGCTTCCTCAACGAGGACCCGTGGGCCCGGCTGCGCGCGCTGAAGGCCGCGGCGCCCAACCTGCTGCTCCAGATGCTGCTGCGTGGCGCCAACGCCGTGGGCTACACCAGCTATCCGAACAACGTGGTGGAGGCGTTCATCGACGAGGCGGCCGAGGCGGGCGTGGACGTCTTCCGCATCTTCGACAGCCTCAACGACCTGGGCAGCATGGACGTGTCCATCCGCCGTGTGATCAAGACGGGCAAGGTGGCGGAGGTGGCCATCTGCTACACGGGCGACGTCGCCAACCCCAAGCGCAAGAAGTACACGCTCGACTACTACGCGGACCTGGCGAAGCGCATCGAGGACTCGGGCGCGCACTTCCTGTGCATCAAGGACATGGCGGGCCTGTTGCGGCCGCGCGCGGCGGCCATGCTGATGGACCGGCTGCGCGAGGTGACGAAGCTGCCCATCCACCTGCACATGCACGACACCGCGGGCAATGGCATCGCCAGCTACCTGGAGGCCATCGAGCACGGGGTCCACATCGTCGACGTGGCCCTGGGCAGCATGGCGGGCCTCACCAGCCAGCCCAGCCTCAACGCGCTGGTGAGCGCCCTGCGCGGCCATCCGCGTGAGACGGGCCTGGCCAACGCGCGGCTGCAGCCGCTCGCCAACTACTGGGAGGACGTGCGCGAGTACTACGCCCCCTTCGAGAGCGGCCTCAAGAGCACGACGAGCGAGGTCTACTACCACGAGATTCCGGGCGGTCAGTACTCCAACCTCCGGCCGCAGGTCGCGGAGATGGGCCTGCTCAGCCGATGGAACGACGTGAAGGACGCCTTCGCGCTGGTCAACGTGCTGGTGGGTGACATCCCCAAGGTGACGCCATCGTCGAAGATGGTGGGCGACTTCGCCATCTTCCTCCTGAAGAACGACCTGATGGTGCGCGCGCCCACGCTGGCGGAGGCCGCCACGCTGACGCACGTGAAGCTCATCGCGGAGGCGCCCCGGTTGGACTTCCCCTCCAGCGTGGTGGGCTACTTCCGGGGCGAGCTGGGCCAGCCGCCCAACGGCTTCCCCGAGGATCTGCGCGCCGCGGTGCTCAAGGGCCTGCCGCGCGTGGAGGGCCGCCCGTCCGCGAGCCTCCCCGCGTTGGACCTGGAGGCCCTGCGCGCCGAGCTGTCGAAGAAGACAGGCCAGCCGCTGTCTCGCGTGGACGCCATCTCCAGCGCGCTCTACCCGCGCGTCATGGCGGGATACCTGGACGATGCCGCGCGCTACGAGGACGTCTCCATCCTCGACACGCCCAACTACTTCTACGGCATGGAGGTGGGCCAGGAGATCTGGGTGGACCTGGAGCCGGGCAAGACTCTGGTCATCAGCCTGTCCGCGGTGGGCGAGCCGGACGAGGACGGCCTGCGCACCGTCTACTTCGCGCTCAACGGCCACAACCGCACGGTGCAGGTGAGGGATCGCAGCCGCGCGGCTCGCGTGGAGTCGCGCCGTCAGGCGGACCGCGCCAATCCCAACCACGTCGCCGCGAGCATGCCGGGCACGGTCATCGCCGTGCACATCAAGGCGGGGGCCAAGGTGGACGCGGGTGCGCCGCTCGTCACGCTGGAGGCGATGAAGATGGAGACGGTGGTGCGCGCCCCTCGCGCGGGCACCGTCGCGGAGGTGGCGACGACGCTGAAGGCCGCCGTCCAGGGCGGAGACCTGCTCGCGGTGCTCCAGTAGGGCCGCGAGAAGGAACAGCCGGCCGTTGAGTGTGGGCGCGGCCTTTGACATGGTCGCGCCCCATGAAGCGTGCACTCCTGTCCTTCCTGGCCCTGGTGTCCTGCGCCACTCCCTCCAACACCTCGCCGTCGACCTCCGAGACCGCGGCGAGCTCCGGCCCCGCTGGCACCGCGCCCCAGGTGCCCGCGCTGCCGGAAGAAGTCCGGCTTGCGGACCTGCGGCAGATGACCTTCGGCGGAGAGAACGCCGAGGCCTACTGGTCCTTTGACGGCAAGCAGCTCTCGCTCCAGGCCCGGCACGAGGGCATGGGGTGTGACCGCATCTACCGGATGGCGGTGGACCCCACGAGCGGCGCCGCCGCGACGGTGACGCCGGTCTCCAGCGGCCAGGGCGCGACGACGTGCGCGCACTTCCTGCCCGGCGACCAGGCGGTCATCTACGCCTCCACGCACCTGGGTGGCGAGGCGTGCCCGCCCAAGCCCGACCACTCCATGGGCTACGTCTGGGCTCTCTACGACACGTACGACATCTTCAAGTCGAACGCGGATGGCAGCGGGCTGACTCGACTGACGGAGACGCCGGGCTACGACGCGGAGGGCACCGTCTGCGGCAAGGACGGCTCCATCATCTTCACGTCCGTGCGGGATGGCGACCTGGAGCTGTACCGGATGGACCGCGACGGGAAGAACGTGAAGCGGCTGACGCACACGCCCGGCTATGACGGCGGCGCGTTCTTCAACGCGGACTGCTCCAAGATTGTGTGGCGCGCGTCGCGTCCGCAGGCCGGCAAGGCCCTGGACGACTACCAGGGACTGCTCAAGCGCGGCCTGGTGCGGCCGACGAAGCTGGAGCTGTACGTGGCCAACGCGGACGGCTCGGAGGCGAAGCAGATCACCTGGCTGAACGGCGCCGCCTTCGCACCCTTCTTCCACCCCAATGGCCGGCGCATCCTGTTCGCGTCCAACCACGGCGACCCCAAGGGCCGTGAGTTCGACATCTGGGCGGTGGACGTGGACGGCTCCAACCTGGAGCGCATCACGTATGCGCCGGGCTTCGACGGCTTCCCCATGTTCTCGCCGGACGGCAAGTGGCTGGCCTTCTCCAGCAACCGCGCCACCGCGCAGGGCAAGAGCGACACCAACCTGTTCATCGCCCGCTGGGTGGATGACGTGAAGCCGGCCTCGGGTGCGCCGTCGGCCGCCGCGGACCGCATCCGCGAGGACGTCTCCTTCCTCGCGGCGCCCGCGCAGGAGGGCCGGGGCATCGGCACGAAGGGAATCGAGGCCGCCGGAGGACTCATCGAGACGCGGTTCCAGGAGTTGGGCCTGACGCCCGCGGGTGACACCGGGACGTTCCGGCAGGCGTTCCCCGTCACCACCGCCGTGCAGCCCGGGGCGGGGACTCAGGTGCGGCTCGGGAAGACGGTGCTCCCGGCGGATGCGTACACGGTGCTCGGCTTCTCCGGGCAGGGCCAGGCGCAGGGCGCGCTGGTGTTCGCGGGTTACGGAATCGTGGAGCCGTCGCTCAAGGTGGACGACTACGCGAAGCTGTCGGTGAAGGGGAAGATTGTCGTGGTGCGCCGCTTCGTCCCGGACGCCCCCGAGTTCTCCGACACTGACAAGCAGCGGCGCTTCGGTGACCTCCGCTACAAGGCCTGGCAGGCGGCGCAGCGTGGCGCGAAGGCGCTCATCGTCGTGGACTGGCCCCAGGCTCCCACGCCCGCGCCCAAGGAGTGGCGGATGCCTCCCGAGGCGACCCTGCCCGTCCTGCATCCCGAAGGCGTGGGCGACGCGGGGCTCCCGGTCGTCGTGGTGAAGCGCGCGGCGATGGAGCCGGTGATGGGCTCGCTGCTGGCGCGCAAGCGCGTGGACGCGCAGGTGGACGTGAAGCTCGAGTTCGAGCAGCGCGCGGCCTTCAACGTCGCGGCGGTGCTGGAGGCGGGCGAGGGCAAGCTACCGGGCCTCGTCGTGGTGGGCGCGCACTATGACCACCTGGGCTTCGGTGGACGTGGCTCGCTGATGCCGGACCGGCACGAGGCGCATGGCGGCGCGGATGACAACGCCTCGGGCGTCGCGGCGCTGCTGGAGATTGCCCGCACGCTGAAGGAGCGCCGCGCCGCGCTGAAGCACGACGTGCTCTTCCTGGCGTTCTCGGGTGAGGAGACGGGCCTGCTCGGCTCCACGCACTTCACCCGGCAGCGAGGGGACGCGGGGATGAAGCAGGTCACCGCGATGCTGAACCTGGACATGGTGGGCCGGCTGCGGTCCGGAGGTCTGTCGGTGCTGGGCGCCGAGTCCGCCACCGAGTGGGGGCCGCTGCTCGCGCGTGCGTGCGACGAGGCTCGCGTCACCTGCAACCCGAGCGGTGACGGGTACGGCCCGAGCGACCACTCGCCCTTCTACGCGGCGGGCGTGCCGGTGCTGCATTTCTTCACGGGGACGCACTCGGACTACCACAAGCCGACGGACACGGTGGAGGGCATCAACGCCGTGGGAACCGCGCAGGTGGCGCGCATCGTGTCGGCCGTGACGGTGGGCCTGGATGGGGCGACGGCGCTGACGTACCGCAAGGTGCCCTCCCCCGCTCCGCGCGGAGACCTGCGCAGCTTCAACGCGTCGTTGGGCACGGTGCCTGACTATGCGGGCCCGCCCAACGGGCAGAAGGGCATGTTGCTCGCGGGGGTGCGCGCGGGAGGCGCGGCGGACCAGGCTGGAATGCTGCGGGGTGACATCCTCGTGCGACTGGGCAAGCACGTCATCGGCGGCGTGGAGGACCTGATGTTCGTGCTCAACTCCTCCAAGCCCGGCGAGACAGTTGAGGCGCGAGTGCTGCGCGAGGGCAAGGAAGTCCCGCTCGAGGTGACGTTCCAGGAGAGCAAGCGCCCTCGCTGAGCCAGTTTGCATGGGGGCCCTTCTTGAGCCCCAGAAGGTGAATCACAGAGCGGGCCCGGATGGCGTTCCAGCAGGACGCCCCGGGCCCGCAGTGTTTTCGAGCACTTGAGCCGGCGGGAATCGAACCCCCGTCTGGACGGTGCGAAAACCCAGCAGAATCGCGCCCTTACCTCGTAACCGTCCGGAACGAGTCAACTTCGGTATCCCTCCGCGTCCCCTGTCGTCCCGTTCCGTTCCCGTACATTCCGCAGGTTCGTGCGACATACGCGCAACATGGCGGGGCTCGCTGGGCGCTCTTCACCCCGCGCAGAGAGGAGCCGAGCGACGAGCGACTCGGCCCCTCTTGTTCCTACTGTTGGGCCTGGAGCGGCTTCAACATCCCCGCTCGGTCCAGCAGCTCACGCACCCGATCGGCCAACGCCACATGGTCCTGATTGCTGGCGGTGAAGCGCTCGGGAGTTAGGACAATCAGCGTGCCCTTGTCCCCCACTGACTCGACACGCACCGGGGCGGGGAGGGGCGGCACGCTGCCCAGGCGGTCCGAGAGGTACGTAACCCACCCCAACGAAAAGGGGTCAGACGCAGCCTTTCTGTGCTCTTGGTAGTAGGCGTATGACGTGGCAAACGCCCAATCCGGCCCCCAAGAGGGCACCATGCCGCGCACTACCTCTGTAAGCACCTGTACTGTCAGCAGGCGTTCGGCATGCTGCCCCTTCCGGGGGAGCGTCATCACGCAGGAGTTCGGCACAGCGTCAGAGTAGCTGCCGCAGTGAATGCGTAGCTCCGCGACGTCTCCATCTGGGCCTCCATTATCGAACCAGAAACTAAACCCGAGACGTTCGATAATACCGCCGGCGTCCGCACGGTTTACACCCGCGCGGAACAGCTCCGTGAGTGTTGCCGAATCTGGCGGCATCAAGGGGTGCTTGCGTGCCTCCTTGAGCGACTTGGCGGGTTTGTACCACTCAGCTAGGAAGGGGTCGCACCCTTCAAGGAAGTTGAGGAAGTCCGCCGTGCGGCGGGCACACTCCTCAGGCGTTTCCTTGCGAGGTCCCCAATAGGCACCAGCATAGTACGACTCAACTCTTCCCTTCTTTGTCATGGCACCTTTCATCGTCAAGGCAGTGGCAGAGTATGGACGACTTCGATCCCCGAGATGCTCGCCCCGTCCAACAGCTTCCGGATGGCATCGGCTGCATCAACCTCAGCCACATGCCACCGGATTGGGATGCTCTTTCCCCGGATGGAATCAAGCTGCCGTCGTGCCTGCTCAATCAGGGCCTTGGCGCCCGAGTGACGAAACCAGCGCTTAGGTTCAAGATCCTCAAAGAACTTCGCATAGCCTGGCCCCTTCGCATCCAGCAGCACGCCCTTCTCGAAGCCATCGAACTTCACGCCTCCGCTACCCTTGCCCACGCCGCCGACCCAGTATGCCTCGTCGGCAGTGTGCCCCGCGATTTGTTCCTGGTAGCGCCGCGCACGGGGGGACATCGATTCCTTGGCCGGTCCCCACTGGCCGGGCCCTTTCGACGGTGCCCCGCTCTTCGCGGCCGTGCTCGCTCGCTGAAGGATGATTGCCGCTCCGGGGCCGCCACTCAGCACCGCCGCCGCGCGCCCGACCGGCACCGCGACGCGACCCATGACGAGCGCGCCTTGGGCAGAGAGCGACAGCACCGGCACCTCGGCCGTAGTAAGTGTCGCACCTCGCAGCGTGCGGGTTGCCGCCGACGCCGTGCCCCATGTGGCGATGAGGTTCGTCACCAGCTTGGAGACGGCCTGCACCTGCTCGCCGCGCGTCATGTACTGGAAGCGCTCCAGGTACTCGGGCGACGAGGCCAGCAGCGCCGCCACTGCGGCAGGCATCTGTCTCAGCGCCGCGAGGTTGTCAGCGGGCGACGTCGAGAAGATCTGCCCCACCGCCAGCGCTAGCCCGACGAAAGCCTCTTCAGCTCCGTCCAGCGTGCGGCTCACGTAGTCCGCATCGTCGTGGACGTCCGCGAAGGCTCCTTCCCCCGTCTCCTCCAGCCGTGCATTCAGCTCACGGAAGACACCTCCCTTGCCCGAGTAGAAGACGCCCAGCTCGAACTGGCCCACCCGAAAGGCACCGTCCTTCCACTCCACGGCGCCCACGCGCTGCTGGGTCTGCCCGCTGCGTACCCACGCGAGGCACCCGTCAGGACGGAGGACCGCCAGTTGCGTGAAGCGGCCCACCCGCCGCACCAGCTCGGCGCACGACACTTCGCCCGCGACCAGCACCTCGCGCAGCATGAAGCCCACCGCGACGCGTGCCGGGAACTGCCCCAGCGTCACGTCCTTGCCCGTCAGCGCCTCCAGCAGCCTTGCCGCTTGCGTTGGAGTGAGCGAGCTGCCCGCCACGGGACGCGCGTCTTGGTCCTCCAGCCCCGCGTCGCGAAGCAACGCATCGAACGCATCGATCCTCTGTCCTCGGGAATGCCGTGCCTCCGTCCCCCCTTCCCTGAGAAGTGCGGAACGCTGCTGGAAAGTGCTCCCGTGAGTCGAGGGTTCAACCCCAGCGCATCCCGTTACGAAGAGAACGGCGCACAGTATCCAGCGGACAGCATGCATTCTGCACCCCCATGCCTCTCTCCAAGGAAGGCAAGTGGGTTGAATGCTGGCATTCCCGTCTGACAAACGACTGGGAACCGACAGCGCGGCGGAATCTTACAACGTCACCCCGACATGCCTCGAAGGCCCGTCAGGGGAAGGTCACGTTGCTAATGCTGCATCACCGGGCGGACGAGTTGCTTCGTCGTCCGGCCCTCTGGCAGGGATATCAGGAAGTAATTGGCGGGCTCAAGCTCAAGCTGCCATAGGCGCTGTCCGCCAGGAGGACGCCCGGAGCCACCCCGTCTTCCACGGCCCGCTCAATCATTCGCAGCGCCAAGGGGGGCTTGGTTTTGAAGGAAACCTCGGCGCGCCTCGTCATTGGCCCAGCACTCGGGGAGGTACAACTCGAAGTCGACGGGCAGGTGCTCGGTACGGGTGGCCACGCTAAGGCTGACGCCAATCTGGCAGTTGGCCACCTTCCCCGCCGAGCCGGTGTATTGCCGCTGGACGCCCACCGAATGCTTGCCCTGCTTGAGGAAGCCCGTATCGTCCACAATCCAGGCTTCCACCGACTCCCTCTGCGTCATCGCCTCCAGCGCATACTTCGCCGCCAGGCGCCGCACGTCCCGGTCGCTCCACTTCGAGTCCACCGCGAAGTGCAAAAGTCGCTGGTGCATGGCGTCCACCCGTTTTAGCAAGAACGGTGTTTCATCTACTTCGAGCCGAAGCTCCTTGAAGGCTTCCAACATCTCGTCGAGGACTACACCTTGGTTGCAGGTCCAGCAGGGCCTCGGCTCGCTTGAGGCGCACCTGGGCCCGGACCAACTCCTTCCCCTGCTCCGCGACGCGCCGGGCACTCGCCCATTGAACCCGGCGGAGGGTCGCCGCGAGAATGCGTCCCCCCGCGCCTCGCGGCGAAAGCCCCCCATGCCCCAAGACCTCGCATCCCTCACCGAGCTCTCCACCCTCGAAGCCCTCATCGACGCCGAAGGGGTGGACGGGCTGCTCGCCGCGCTCACCGACGCGCTCGCCCGGACGCGCGCGGACACGCGCGTGCTGCACGAGGACGGCCCCACCGTGGGGCCTCGGACGCTCGGCGTGCTGCGCAAGGCCGTCACCCTCGACGCGGACTTCCTGCGCGAGCACCCCGAGACCCTCTTCCAGTGCCTCTACAACCGGCTGCGCTGGTACGACGCGCCAGACGCCGCGCGGCACTTCTCCGTCACGGGACAGGGCCCCTGGGACGACCCGGAGGCGCACCTCCACCAGCTCGCGGCCTGGTGGCGACGGCAGCGCGAGTCCTCCGGCGGCGCGCCCTGGGTGGAGTCCCTCCTGCCGCTGCGTGGCGCGCTGGAGGGTGCCGACGCGTACCTCTGGCACGAATCCCAGGTGTTGTGCACGGCCTTCGATGCGACGGGGACGCGGCTCGCCACCGGCTCGTACACCGACGGCTCGCGCGCCGACGGCAACAACGTCCACGTCTGGGACGTGGCGACGGGCAAGCAACTCCGGGTGATGGAGGGCCACGAGATGGAGGTGCGCGGGATTGCGTGGAGCCCGGATGGCAAGCAACTGGCCTCGGGCTCCAGGGCGCATGAAGCGCGCGTCTGGGACGTGGAGACGGGAGAGCACCTGCACCTGTTCCGCCGTCAGGAGGGACAGGTGACGTCGGTGGCCTTCAGCCCGGACGGCACGCTGCTGGCGGTGGCCAACCTCGGCTGGCTCATCCACCTGTATGACCTGGACACGGGTGAGAAGGTCCGCACGCTCAAGGGGCACCAGCAGTCCGTGCTGAGCGTGGCGTTCCATCCCTCGGGGCGCTGGCTCGTGTCGGGCGCATCGGACGACACGATGCGCGTGTGGGAAGTGGCCACGGGCGAGCAGGTGGCGCGGTTGGATGCGCAGCGCTCCGTGAGCACCGTGGCCTTCAGTCCGGACGGCGAGTGGCTTGCGTGGGCGGACCTCGACGACGTCGGCGTGGCGGAGACGAAGACCTGGCAGCGGGTGCGCGGCATCCAGGGGGGCTCGCGCTACTCCCACGTGCAGTGGCTGGGGTCCTCGCGGCTGGGCCTCTTGGGGTACGACCGGCTGGAGGTGCTGGACGTGAAGGACGGCGCCTCGGTGTGGTCGCGTCCCTATTCCTCGGACGGGCACGAGCGCGGCGCGGCCTTCTCGCCAGACCTGAAGCACTTCGCGCTGACGGCCGTCGATGGCGGTGTGCTGCTGAGCCGGCTCGATGCGCCCACGCCCCCCAGGCTCCTCTCCGAGCAGCACCGCGTGAAGCACCTCTGGGGACGGACCGAGGGAACCCTGGCCGTCGCGATGCGGATGGATGGCATGCTCGCCATCGATGCCCAGGGCCACGTGCGCGAGCCACCGCCCGAGACCAATGCATCCAACCTGCATCCCTGGCGCTTCAGCGGGAACGACGCGCTGGCCGCCTATCCCGTCACGAAACACCTGGAGGACGGGTGGCGACGGGGCATCCAGTTGTTCGACCTGGCACGCCTCGCACCGACGATGGAGCTGACCGGGAAGCCTCTGGAGGGGCGGGATGCGTCCAGGAAGATGACGATGAAGCAGGTCATGACCTTCTCCCCGGACACGACGCTGCTCGCGGGGACGTTCGAGCTGGGCGTGGTGCGAGTGTGGCGCGTGGCCGACGGCCAGTTGCTCCACACATTCAAGGGCCCCGAGGCCCCTGTCACGATGGTGGAGTTCACCCCGGACGGCGCCTACGTCGTGTCGGGCCATGAAGAGCCCTCCCGGCTCCAGGTGCACGACGTGAAGACGGGCCGGCTCGTGCTCGACACGCAGGCCCTGATGAAGCCCGCGGTGGCGTACACGGCGGCCGAGCACGTGCCGCGCATCGCGGTGGGACGGGCCTCGGGTGACCTCGAGCTCTTCGACCTGTCCACGGGTTTCCGGCGCTTGCTCCAGGTCTCCGAAGAGCCGGTCATCACCGCGAGGCTCTCCGAGGATGGCCTGCGGGTGGCCGTGTGCGCACTGGACGACCGGGTGCGCATGTATGAAGCGGACACGGGGCGGCTCATGTACGAGATACAGCACCCCGCGCTGCCGTTCCTGGTGGCCATGGACGGGGATGTGCTCGTCACCCGCTCGGATGACCAGAAGACGCGCTTCTTCGACCTCGCCACGGGGGCGCCGAGAGAGGTGCTCGATGGTAGCGCGGAGCCCGATGAGGTGACGCGCCGCACGTACTGGGAGGTGCTCAGCGACGAGCCCGTCGCGTTCCATCGCCGGATGGACACCACGCCCCTGGCGCGCTTCCACGACTCGCTGGAGGAGGCGATCATCCTGCGTGACGGGCTCGTCGTGGCGCGCGGACTCACCGTCCCGGACTTCCTCTACGTGCTGAAGCTCCACGACGCCTCAGGCGAAGCCTGAGGCCCGGAGTCACTGGCAGCCCAGATGCCACTGGCGCTCCACGCCGTCGAGCCGCACACGAGGCTCGGCGGCCCCGCGCATCAGCCTCCCCCGCGGACCGCGGCCTCGATCTTCGCGATGTCGATCTTTCCCATCGTCATCATCGCGTCCATCGCACGCTTGGCCGCCGCCTTGTCTGGGTGGGTCGTCGCATCGAGCAGCACGCGCGGCGTGATCTGCCACGAAAAACCCCAGCGGTCCTTGCACCAGCCGCAGGCGCTTTCCGCGCCACCATTGCCGACGATCGCATTCCAGTAACGGTCGGTTTCTTCCTGGTTCTCGGTGACCACCATGAAACTGACCGCCTCGTCAGGCTTGAACGTCGGCCCGCCGTTGAGCCCGACGAAATCACGGCCGAGGACGGTGAACTCCACGGTCAGCTCGTCCCCCGCCTTGCCATCGGGAAAGTCGGTCGCGGCTTCGTGGCCCGGGCCAACGCGGCTGTTGGGGAACACGCTGGCGTAGAATTCCGCGGCTTTGCGCGCCTCGCCATGGTCGAACCACAGGCAATTGATAATCTTCTCCGCCATTTCGCCTACCCTTTCCTTGCACCGACCAGCGCGAACTCCGCGCCTTGCGGATCGACCCCGTTCATCGAGAAATCGCCGCCGGGGATTTCGTTCGGACCGTTGAGCACCTGCCCGCCAGTGGCCTCGATTGCCACCTTCGCCGCGTCGAACAGCCAAACCAGCAACAACAGCGCGGCAGCGGGAGGCACGTTCATCCATGCCTCCAACAGGATAGCGCTTCACCTCCGTGACATGTCCACACCATGGCCGCGAACCGGACCAGGATGTCCAGAAACTCAAGCTTTGTCCGGCGCCTCCTTCCTGCGACGCTGCGCCCAGGAGGAAGTCCATGCACACCGCACGTGTCGTCGTCCCGCTGGCCGCGCTCTTCCTGGCCGTCGTCGGATGTGGGGGTGAATCGTCACCGGAGCTGGAGCCCAGACAAGAGGTCCTTTCGACATCGCACGCCCTCGCCGGCGTCTGCGACGGCGTCACTTGCAGTGGTCATGGCGTCTGTCGTGACGAGGCTGGCGCCGCGCGCTGCATCTGTGACGAGGGCTTCACCGACGCCGCCTGCGCCACGCGCGGTGGAGACTACGGGCGGCGCACGCTGCTCGCCCCGGGAATGGCGGACCCCGACGTCTACAAGGAACACGACGACCTGTTCTTCCTGTCCGGCACTGGCAACGGGTGGCAGTTGCCCATCTACGAGACACGAGACCTGACGAGCTTCCAGCTCAAGCGCTCCTATGACCCGTCCGTGGTCGACCCCGTGTATGACTATTGCTTCCTCTGGGCGCCTGACCTCGGCAAATACGACGGCGTGTACCAGCTGTACTTCTCGGCGCACCGAGTCCCCAACGGCGCCGCGTGTCCTCCGTCCGGCCAGGAGGTGACCACCTTCGTGGCCACCGCGCCCGACGTGAACCTCCAGTTCGGCGCGCCCCAGCCCATCAACGCCAACACCACCTGGCCTCGCACCTCCACCGGCACCGCGTGCCTGCCGCAGGGCTGCAACCGGAACATCCGCATCGACTCGGCCACGTTCAATGACACATCGGGCCGCTGGTTCTTCTATGTCTGGTTCGACCGGGGCAACAACATCTCCTCCTTCAACACCGCCGCCCCGGGCACCGTCTACAACCACGCGGGCCCGGCCATCTTCTCGACGCCCTCCTACGAGGAAGGCATCAACGAGGCCCCCGAGGTCTTCAAGCGCAATGGCCAGTACTACCTGCTGCTCAGCGGCGGTTGGTACAACAGCCAGTACGCCATGTATTACGTGATGGGGGACTCCATCCCCCAGCTCACGCGAGCACGGGCGGTGCGGCGGCTCTCGCAGCCCCTGCGCAACACCGCTGGCAGGCTGGTGCAGAGCCACGGCCACAACGTCATCGTCGAGCGCCGGGGTGAGTACTTCAACGTCTTCCACGTCGGCGCCTTCGACGCCTCGGGCAACCTCACCTCGCGCAGCACGTACAAACAACGCGTCGCCTTCAAGCCGGACGGCTCGCTGCACTCGCTCAACCAGGTGAACGTTCGGTGGAACAAGCTGACCGGGTACAGCTACTCGCTCGACGTCGTGCTGCGCGACGGCACGGTGATTGGCCCGTGCCTGTCCGTGGCCGTCCTGGGACAGGCCAACAAGACTGTCTTCGACGGTGTGTGCCGCAGCGCTGGAGACCGCGTGGTGACCAAGGGCGACATCGCCGCCTTCCGCATCTTCTATTCGAACAACAACGTCTGGGGCCCCTTCGTCGAGCGGGCCTATGACGGCATCTCCGACGACGTCACCCTGGACCTGCCGGGTGGCTACACGCCCTTCGTGGACTTGAGCTGGAGCGAGGAGGAGACCACCGCTCAGTACTCCATCGACGTGCAGCGACGAGACACCGGCGCGTGGATTGGCCCCTGCATCGGCGTCACCTCCGTCAACAAGAGCCTCTCCTGGACCTACCTGGGGCGCTGCGACACACCCGGCATCAACGTGCCCTCCTCCAACATCCAGGCCATCCGCATCTGCTCCGCGGTGAATGGCGACTGGGCCCGCGCCCGCTGCGGCGCCACGCCGTATGACGGGCGAGGCATGCATTCGCACATCGTCATCCCCTGAGCCGCCTGCATCTCCCCTCCGGGTGCGCATCCGCGACGATGCCACCCGGAGGCCCACACGCCATGTTCCGTGGCATCCGCGCTCGCGAGCACACGGCCGCTTTGACGTCGATCATGTGTCTCACCTGCTCTTGACAGCGACCGAGGGCCGCCGCGGCGAGTCTGTCCCGCCCTCACCGCAGCGCACATGCCACCCCTGGACGGCCTCGCAACCCATGGAGTTCCCGGGGACGTACTGGCTCCGGGAGGCACGCGACAGGCGCCCCGACGGTGACTGCGGTCATCACGAGGATGGCGCCAGACCTCACCGGGGCACTGATCCCCTCGCCATGTGACGGTCCACCTCACTAACGTCCGGTCCGAGGCGCGCCACGTTCGGCGCGGGAGTGGACAGCCATGGCGCGGGACGAGGTCGAGGAAGCAAGCTCCAACGAGCTCAGCGAGAGCACGCCGGAGGGCAAATCCAATCCGGAGTTCGAAGCCACCCTCCTCAAGGACCCGGACAACGTGGAAACGTACCTCGTCTATGGAGACTGGCTCCAGCGCCAGGGCGACCCGCGCGGTGAACTCATCGCGCTCCAGCACGCGGCATCGAAGGCCGAGGGCGCGGAGGCCAGCGACCTCAAGCGCCGGGTGACAGCGCTCATCCAGAAGCACCAGGCGCTGCTGCTCGGCTCGCTGGCGACACCGTGGGCCGATGAGGAACTCTCGCTGGAGTGGCACCTGGGGTTTATCCGCGCCGCGAGAGTGGGTCGCAAGGAATTCAACTCCACGCTCGATGTGTCGGAGACGGTGTCGACGCTGCTTGCCCACCCCTCCGCGCGATTCCTCAAGTCGCTCACCGTCGGCATCGTGACGGCGGACGGGGGTAACGACTACGAAGACGTCACCCAGGCCATCATCCAGGCCAAAGGCTCATCGACGATTCAGAGCCTCTTCCTCGGCGACTTCGACTACCCCAGGGAATTGGAAATCTCCTGGACCTACCTGAACGGCGTCTCGGGGCTCTACGCGGCGCTGCCCCACCTGCGCTCGCTGCGGCTGCGCGGCGCGGCCCTGGACCTGGGCGAAATGGACCTGCCAGAGCTGCGCGACTTCACCCTCGAGACAGGGAGTCTGCCGTTGGCGGTCGTCAAATCCATTGCCAGCGCGAACTGGCCCAAGCTGGAGAAATTGGAGGTCTGGTTCGGCTCGCGGTACCACGGCGCGGAGGGTGACGTAGAGGACATCCAGCCCATCCTCGACGGCAAGGGGCTGCCAGCCCTCAAGGCCCTGGGCTTGTGCAACGCGGAGTTCACGGACGAGCTGGCGAAGGCGTTGCCCACCGCGAAGGTGCTCCCCCAGCTCGAGAAGCTGGACCTGTCCATGGGCTGTCTGTCTGATTTGGGCGCGAAGGTGCTCGCGGACAATGCCGAGGCGTTCAAACACCTCAAGCACCTGGACGTGACGGAGAACACGCTCACCCCGGAAGGGGTGAAGCAGGTGGCGAAGCTGGCGGACACGGTGGCGGCGGGCAACCAGCGCAACTACGACGAGGATGAGCGCTACGTCGCGGTGGGCGAGTAGCGGCCAGGTCTCGTCAGGGACGAATTTTCAGCAATCGCGGAAGCACCTCGCACATCGACAAACCGTGAAAGGGATACGACCGAAGCCAAAGGCTGGCGGCGTATCCCCTTTGTCACCGAGTCGGGCCGGCTCCTCTCGGCGGCACACACGTCTTGAACGGAGAATCCCTGTGCGCGTTGCCTCGTTCCTTGCATTCATTCCTCGCTTGCTCGCCCTGGGGTTGAGCCTCTTCGGTGCCCAGGCACTCGCGGGCTATGCGCCCTACGCTGACGGTCATGTCCTTCGCGCCTCCGACACCACGAACCGCTACGTGGTGGCGGGTGGCGCGAGGTTCCTCATTCCCGCTGGGGAGTGGATCCACTACGTCTTCGCCCCCTCGGTGACGCAGCCCCAGGCCACCATCAACACCTATGAGGTGATTCCCAGAGACGGCACGCTGATCCGCGAGCTCAGCGAGACAGCCATCTACGTCGTGGTGGGCGCGAAGGACTGGTGGGTTCCGAATCCCACGGAGCTGGGCTTCTGGGATGACACCACGAGCGTCAACAACGTCCCGACCGGGTCGCGGGACGTCTTCCCCATGCTCGTGTACAGCGCGCTGATCCAGGACCGCACGTCGAGCGACATCTATCTCTTCGTCGCGGGCGCGGTGTTCGCCGTCACAACCCCCGCGGACCTCGCCTACTTCGGCGGCTCATCCGCCGTGAAGGTCGTTCCCCTGGGCACGGTGGGTCAGTACTCCAATGAGGTGTATTGCGGAACGCTCCTCCGCGAGCGCTCGAGCAGCACCGTGTACTACATGGGGTATCGCTCCAGTTCCCCCACCATGTGGAAGGGCGAAGTGACCGGAGTCACCGCGGATGGCGTCGTGCCGGATGGCGCGCTCTCCTCGTTCCCGCTGCTCCCCGGCATCCCGTCCTGCATCTGGTAGTGCGCTGACTCCGAGGGGGCCGGGAGTTCGCCGGCCCCCCCTTCTCCGTAGAGCCACGCGGCCGCAGTTCGCCAGAAATTCACGTATTGCGACTCTCCCTTTCTTGGTAAACAAGTCAACGAAACAGTGAAACCGACTCAGAAAGGACCCAAGAGAATGCGCGCGCTGAACAAGCTCTTCGTTGCGGCGGTGTTTGTCCTGATGTCTGGCGGCTGCGGAGTCACTGACACGGACCTGGGCGGCGACGATGCCGCCCGTCAGCTCGAGCAGGACTTCGGCGGCCCGAGCGGTCTCATGGAGTTCTTCGAGCACCACACGGAGGAGGAGATCCGGGAGGCGCTCAAGCAGTACGGCGTCGGCTACGTCATCCACGGGGAAGTCTCACAGGCAGCCATCCGCGACTGCCCGAAGTACTTCCCGTCGGCCGACCGGAACATCTGGCACAACTTCGACGGCGAGTACTACTTCATCGACACGGCGGGCCGGCCGAGCCGGGCGTACAAGAACCTGCCACCCATCACCGCCGCGCCGCGCGTCGACTCCTGTCAGACGACCGTCGGGCAGTGGGGCGACGCGGAGAACTCCAGCAACGACTATGACGGGGGACACCTCATCGGCTCGCAGCTCGGGGGCT
>NZ_VIFM01000174.1 GCF_006636215.1 Myxococcus llanfairpwllgwyngyllgogerychwyrndrobwllllantysiliogogogochensis
CCCTCCCCCCTCCGTGGAGCCCCGTTCTCCAGAGGACGCAGGGCCTCCCGAAAGCCGGGAAGCGACCGATCCGCTGGCCGGCCTCCCGGACGCCGGGCCCCCCGTTCGCCCCATCACCCTGGTGGTCGGCGGGGACGTGACGCTGGGTCACAACCACCAGAAGTACTTCGACGACCAGGTGGCCAAGGGCCGCTCCCGCGAGGAGATGCTCGCCTACGGCTTCAAGGAAGTCCGGGCCCTGGGTGACGCGGCCGACCTCTTCGTCGTCAACCTGGAGTGCCCCTTCACCGAGGGCGGCGAGAAGCTGGCCAAGAACTTCAACTTCCGCGCCCGGCCGGAGCTGGTGGGAGCGCTCGTCGCCGGCGGCGTGGACGTCGTCAGCCTGGCCAACAACCACCTCATGGACTACGGCGCCCAGGGGCTGGTGGACACGCTGGTGACGCTGGAGGCCGCCCGAATCCCCTACTTCGGCGCGGGCAGGACGCTCGCCGAGGCGCGCCGCCCCGCTGTCATCACCGTGGGCGGCGTGAAAGTGGCCCTCCTGGGGTACTTCTTCCTGGGCGAGCGAAACATCGAGCCGCCAGAGGTCTACGCCACGGAGACGACGCCCGGGGTCGCCGGCCACTTCTCCGACGTGGACGTGATGGAGCGCATGCTGCGCGAGGACATCCTCGCCGCGAAGCATCAGGCGGACGTGGTGCTGCCCTTCTTCCACTGGGGCCGCGAGGGCACCTACGTGCCGGAGCCCTACCAGGTGCGACTGGCCCACGCCGCCATCGACGCGGGCGCGGCGGGCGTGCTGGGCAGCCACCCCCACGTGCTCCAGGCGATGGAGCTGCACCGGGGGGCGCCCGTCGTCTACTCGCTGGGCAACTTCGTCTTCGGAGGCAACTGGAACCCGCGCGACAAGCGGGGTGCCCTGTGGAAGGGCCGCTTCGGTCCGGGGGGCTACCTCTCCAGCGAGGTCTTGCCGCTGCGCACGGACCGCTTCCCGGAGCTCCCCTTCCAGCCCGTGCCCGTCACCGGGGAGGCGGCCGAGGAGGTGCTGCGACTGCTGGCCAACAGCTCTTCGGGGGTGGAGCGGATGCTCCCCGAGCTGGAGCCGTGGGCAAGGCCGTCTCCCTCCCCCGCGACTGGCGGGAGGGAGTAACCGGAGCGTCAGACCTTGTTGTTGGACTGGCCCTTCTTGGCGCGGCTACGGCGGCGCTTCAGCTGGGCCTTCCGGCCCTTGGCACGGTTGGCGACCTTCTTCTTGGAACGATTTCCCTTCTGGGCGGGCATGTGGAAGGACTCCGTGTGGTGATGTGAAACCGACCGCCAAGTGGATCCGGCGGTGAGGGCGGCCCTTCTTTCATGCTACCGCCCGAGCGGCCAAGGAATTTCTTGACTCCGTCCTCCCTTGCCAGCAGCCGGACAAAGGGGCAATACCCCCTGGAACGACGATGATTGACAAACTTGAAGACGTCGAGCGCCGGTTCGAACGCCTCACCGCGGACCTGTCGAACCCCGACGTCCTCGCCGACTCGGCGAGGCTTCAGAAGGTCTCCAAGGAGCGGGCGGGCCTGGAGAAGCTGGTGGACACGTTCCGCACGTACCGCCAGGTGCTCGCCGACCTCAAGGAAGTGGATGTGTGGCTCGACGCCGGCAGCGCCGACGAGAAGAGCTATGCGCGCGAGGCCCTGCCCGGACTGAAGGAGCAGCGCGACAGCCTGGAGAGCAGCCTCAAGCTGTTGCTCCTGCCCAAGGATCCAAATGACGAGAAGAACGTCATCCTGGAGATTCGCGCGGGCGCGGGCGGCGACGAGGCGGCGCTGTTCGCGGAGGAGGTCATGCAGATGTACCTCCGGTACGCGGATCAGCGGGGCTGGAAGTCGGACATCATCGACATGAGCGCGGGCAACGCGGGCGGGGTGAAGGACGCCACCGTGACGCTGTCCGGCGACGCCGTCTTCAGCAACCTGAAGTACGAATCCGGCGTGCACCGCGTCCAGCGCGTGCCCGCGACGGAGACGCAGGGCCGCATCCACACCTCCACCATCACCGTGGCCGTCATGCCGGAGGCGGAGGAAGTGGACGTGAAGCTCAACGAGGCGGACATCGACCGCCAGGCGATGCGCTCCACGGGCGCGGGCGGGCAGAGCGTCAACACCACGGACTCCGCGGTGCGCCTCACCCACCGGCCCACGGGCATCGTCGTGAAGTGCCAGCAGGAGAAGAGCCAGCTGAAGAACTACAACATGGCCCTTCGCATGCTGCGCGCGAAGATCTACGAGATGGAGCAGGAGCGCATCCGCGCCGAGCGCGACTCCACGCGCCGCTCGCAGGTGGGCACCGGCGACCGCAGCGAGAAGATCCGCACCTACAACTTCCCGCAGGACCGGCTGACGGACCACCGCATCGGCCTCACGGTGCACAACCTGCCCGCCGTGATGATGGGCGACATCGAGGACATCATCACCGCCTGTCGGACCTTCTACCAGGCGGAGGCGCTCAAGGCTCAGATGGGCGGCCCGAGGCCCCAGTCCGAAGCATGAGCAGCGAGACCTGGACCATCCGCAAGGTCCTCACCTGGACGACACAGCACTTCGAGAAGCGGCAGGTGGATGCGCCGCGACTCACGGCGGAAATCCTCCTGTCTCACGTGCTGAAGACGGGGCGCGTGCGACTGTACGTGGACCTGGACCGCCCCCTGTCCAAGGAGGAGCTGACCGCCTTCCGCGCGTTGATTGAACGGCGCCTGGCGGGAGAGCCCACGCAGTACCTCACCGGTACGCGCGAGTTCTACAACCGCGCCTACAAGGTGGACGCCCGCGTCCTCATCCCCCGGCCGGAGACGGAGCTGCTCGTCCAGGCGGCCCTGCGCGTGCTGCCCAAGGACTCGCCTGCTCGCGCGCTCGACGTGTGCACGGGCTCCGGCTGCATCGCCATCAGCCTCGCCGCAGAGCGCCCCCAGCTCGCCGTGACGGCCACGGACCTGTCTCCGGATGCGTGCGCCCTGGCGCGTGAGAACGCGGAGACGCTCAAGGTCTCCGAGCGGGTGACGGTGCTCCAGGGAGACCTGTTCTCCCCGCTGCCCGCCGACGCGAGCTTCCACGTCATCGTCTCCAATCCTCCCTACATCGCCTCGCACGAGATTCCCGGCCTGTCCGCGGAGGTGCGGCGCGAGCCCAGGCTGGCGCTCGACGGCGGGAAGGACGGCCTGGTCGCCCTCCGGCGGGTGGTGACGGAGGCGCGCAAGTGGCTGGAGCCTGGCGGCCTCCTTGCATTGGAGATGGGTGAGACGCAGGGCGCCGCGGTCCTGGAGCTGCTGCGCGCGGCCGGTTACGAGGACGCGCGGGTGGAGAAGGACCTGGAGCGGCGGGAGCGCATGGCATTTGGGACACAGCCCGCGGCCAGCGGGCCACAGGGCTGAGGGCCGGAAACAGCATGGACAAGATTGTGATGAAGGGCGGCGCCGAGCTGCACGGCGAGGTCGTCGTCTCGGGCGCGAAGAACGCGGCGCTGCCCATCCTCGCCTCCGCGCTGCTGGCGGATGGCACCTCCACCTTCCGCAACGTGCCGGACCTGGCTGACGTGGTCACCATGCTCAAGGTGCTGCGCACCATGGGCTGCGACGCGGAGCGGCTCACCGGCCGGAAGAAGGACGTGTGCGAGGTGGGCGTCAACGGGGCCATCACCCCGGAGGCCCCGTACGATTTGGTGAAGACGATGCGCGCCAGCGTGCTGGTGCTGGGCCCGCTCGTCGCGCGCTTCGGTCGCGCGCGGGTGTCCATGCCCGGCGGGTGCGCCATCGGCGCGCGCCCCATCGACCAGCACCTCAAGGGCCTCAAGGCCCTGGGCGCGGACATCACCCTGACGGAAGGCTACGTGGAGGCCCGGGCGAAGCAGCTCAAGGGCGGCACCGTCAACTTCGACGTCATCACCGTCACCGGCACGGAGAACGTGCTGATGGCGGCCGTGCTGGCCAAGGGCCGCACCGTGATGGAGAACTGCGCGCGCGAGCCCGAAATCGAGGAGCTGGCCCGGGTGCTCAACAAGATGGGCGCCCGGATTGAAGGCGCCGGGACGTCCATCATCACCATCGAAGGCGTGGAGGGCCTCACGCCCGTGGACCACGCCATCCTCCCGGACCGCATCGAAGCGGGCACCCTGCTGGTGGCCGCGGCCATCTCCGGCGGCAACGTCCTGGTGAAACACGCCGTCCCTGAACACCTGGACGCCGTCATCGACAAGCTGCGCGAGGCCGGGTGCACCCTCACCGCCGAGGCCGGGGGCCTGCGCTGCAAGGCCCCTCGCACCCTCAACTCGGTGAACATCACCACCACCGAACATCCTGGGTTTCCCACCGACATGCAGGCGCAGCTCATGGCGCTGATGTGTGTGAGCCATGGGACATCCGTCATCAGCGAAAACATCTTCGAGAACCGCTTCATGCACGTTCCGGAGCTGCACCGACTGGGGGCGGACATCACTGTTCAGGGGCACACGGCGGTGGTGAAGGGCGTGAAGACCCTCAGTGGCGCCCCCGTCATGGCGACAGACCTGCGGGCGAGCGCTTCGCTCATCCTGGCGGGCCTGCGCGCCGAGGGGCGTACGGACGTCAGCCGCGTCTACCACCTGGACCGCGGCTACGAGCGCCTGGAGCGCAAGCTGCGTGCCCTGGGGGCGGACATCCGGCGCGTGAAAGCGAAGGCCTGAGGGACCGAGGGACACGGGGCCGAACGACCCCAGAAGGCGCGTTGCCAACAGAAGCGGCAACCCGGGTTGCATCCCAAAATTCGCACGACCTATCATTCTCCGAACCACTGGGGACGTGTGTCCCCCATTGAAGGAGATTGACCCGCGCCATGGATTGCCCCAGCTGCAACGTCGAGATGGTTGATCTCGAGGGGGATGACCAGACGTTGCGAAGGTGTGGAGATTGCGGCGGACTGTGGATTGACGTCGCGGACCTGAACCGGGTCCTCCTCCACAACAACCTCCCCGGGCTGGAGAGCCAGGGCGGCAAGGTAGATGCACAGGCATTGACCGGTCAGTGCCCTGAATGTCTGGTCGATCTGGTCCGCGTGGATGGCGGCGACCGCCAGCATCCCCTGCACTACGACACCTGCGAATCCTGCGGTGGCATCTTCCTGGAGTCGGAGTTCGAGGACGCCACCGATGTGAAGGTCGCCGTCGAGGAGATCATCGCGTTCTTCCGCCACTTCGGTGGCAAGAAGAAGGCGGCCTCCCTCTAGACGACCCACCGGGCAGTCGCAGCCGGTTCAGGGTTGGCCGCGGAAGGCGCGGCCCCACTCCTCGGCCACCGCGCCGTCGAGTTCCAGTGTGGCTCCAGCCGAGGTGGCCCCTTCCGGGGCGGCCTTCTGGAGGCGCGCCGTCACCTTTCCGCGCTTGGGCACCTCCAGCGTGAGTCGAGAACCCGACAGGGCATAGGTGCCCGTCACGGCGCTCGGCTCACCGCCCTCCAGCGGCTCGTGGGCGAAGCGGTACGTCCCGTCGACGTAGAACGAGAGGAAGCGGTCCGGGGCGCCGTCCAGGCCGCTGAACCACGTCCCCAACAGGGGCGCCAGGCGCGAGTCGTAGCGCAGGCGCGGCGCGAGCCACGTCCCGTTGAGCGCCTTGCCCCCTGAGTAGAAGATCAAATCGGTGACGCAGACAGGGGCGGCCTCGCCGGAACCCGGGAAGCGCTCCGCCACCTCGAGCGTGAAGCGGTTGCCCCTCAGGGACGGGCTGATGGGGACGACCTGCAGGCCGCGCTTGTCCTCCACCTTGAGGCTCTTGGCGGAGTCCACGCTGGTGAGGGTGAGCTTCTTCGCGCGGGCGTGGGCCTTGTACGAGGCCTTGTCCGTCCCATCACCGGTGTAGACGCGCACCTCGTCGATGGTGACGACGTCCTTGAAGCCGATGGTGACGGGGGCCGGGGTGGCGCCCGTGGCGCACCAGGCCGTGGAGTCGCGACCGTCGAGCAGGTGGAGGGGCGAGTAACGCTCGGGCTGGCGCTCGCGCTCCAGGTAGTCGGCGGCCTGGGCATACCCCGGCGGGGCGTTGGACGCGGCGGGGGCAGCGGAGGCGAGCAGCAACAAGGCGAGGGGGAGGCGGCTCATGCGCCCATCTTTGATCGCACCGTGAGGGTGGCTCCAGTCCCCGACCGGGAAGGCCGTCTGGAGGGGCCCGGGGTGGGCCTTTCGTCACGGATGAAAGCACGGGCCCGGGTGTTGGGGTGCTTGACACCCGGACGCCGCGGGGAAGTGATGCGGCCCGATGCGGAGAGAAAACGTGATGCGACGCTGGGGGTGGGTCTGTGTGCTGGCCGCGACGCTGGTCGCCTGCAAGGACGACAAGCCGAGCGAGGTGCCCGACGCGGGGCCCGTGGAGACGGGGCCATCCGCCCTCACGGAGCAGGAGCCCAACGAGCGGCCCGAGCAGGCCCTGACGATTACGCGGGACAGCACGGTGACGGCGGACCTGGCGGCCCAGCCGAACAAGGCGGACGAGGACTGGTATCGGCTCGCGCCCCCTGCCCCCCGCGTGGCGGACGTCACCGTGTCCGGGTTGCCCGGCGGAGACATCACCCTGGAGGTCTATGACCGGGACCGCAACCGGCTGGCCTCCATCAACAGCGAGGGCGATGGCAAGCCGGAGCGCTTCCCCAACCTCTACGTGGACGGCGAGCGCTGGGTGCGCGTGGCGCCCGCGCGCAAGGGCGTGGGCGGGGCCTACACGCTCAGCGTGAAGATGCGCGCCGCGAATGACGGCGAGGAGCACGAGCCCAACGACAGGGCCGTGGACGCGATTGCGCTCCCCCTGGGCCAGACGGTGACGGCATTCCTGGGCCACGCGGGCGACGAGGACTGGTACCGGGTGGAGCTGCCGGAGACCGCCGCGCCCACGAGCGCGCCCGCGGCGAACGACGCGGACTCGGGTGCCGAGGGCACGGTGCCCCCCGGAGCATCGGCTCCAGGGGAAGCGCCCACCCAGGGAGCAACGCCTCCCCCGAGCCCGGTGCCTGGCTCCGAGAGCGGCGCGGCCACGGGGACGCCCGAGGAAGGTGCGGCTCCTCTGGACACGCCCCCCTCCCCCACGGGCACGTTCGGTGGAGGTGAGCCCGCCGCCGCGCCGACTCCGGAGACGGGCGTGGCGCAAATCACGGATGCGGGGGTGGCGGCGCCTCCGCCCGAGCCTCCCTCGGTGGCGCTGAAAATCGACCTGTCCGCGGTGGAGGGCGTGCGGCCGGAAATCTCGGTGCTGTCCGCGGCCGAGGCGCCGTTGTTCTCGCTGCGTGGCAAGGAGGGCGAGGCCCTGTCGCTGCGCAACATCGGGGTGCGTGCGACGGACCGGGTCGTCTACGTGGTGGTGAAGGGCGGCTGGACGGGGGCGGGCAAGGAAGCGCGCCGCACGTTCAATGCGAGCACGCCGTACACGCTCACCGTGACGCAGGAGGAGGCCGGAGCGAACGCGGAGCTGGAGCCCAATGACGAGCTGCACAAGGCCACGCCGCTGACGGCGGGTGGGTACCGCGAAGGGTTCCTGGCGCCCAAGGGCGACGTGGACCACTTCGTGCTGCGCACGACGGAGCCGGTGCTGGCGAAGGTGGAGCTGTCCGGCGTGGAGCGGCTGGACCTGGTGCTGTCGATGGTGGAGCCAGCCCAGGGTGATGGGCAGACGGAGACCGTGCTCCTGCGAGCCAATGACGGCGCGCTCAAGGAGCCTGAGCGCCTCAACAACGTCGCGTGCAGCGGGAGCTGCTATTTCCGCGTGGAGGGCGCGTCGCGCAAGGTGGAGGGCAAGTGGGTGAAGGACTTCGAGAACGCGGAGCAGCCCTACCGCATCAGCGTCTCCACGGTGCCGGACAACGGTGGCGAGGAGCGCGAGCCGAACAACACGGTGGACCGCGCGCAGGAGCTCGCGCTTGGCAAGGCGGTGCGCGGCACGGTGTTCCCGGTGAAGGACTCGGACTACTACCGCGTGGACCTGTCGGACCGGCCGGTGCGCACGCCGCTGAGGGCGACGCTCTTGGGCATCCTCAAGGTCGACGTGGGCCTGTACCTGCACCGCGTGCAGCCGGATGGGAAGCTGTCGCTCGTGCAGACAGCGGACCGCGCCAAGGGCGACCAGCCGGAGAGCATCCGGTACAGCGCGGAGCCCGGTGTCTACATCTTCGAGGTGCGTGACGCGAAGAACCGCGAGGCCAACTTCCAGGACTCGTACCAGCTCACCGTCGAAGAGGGCGAGTAGCCGGCAAAGCCGGCGCGTGGCCACTGGTACAGAGGCACGCATGAGCACACTCGAGATCGTCATCGAGGACACTCGCACCGGGAACGTCGAGTCCCGGTTCGTCGACAACCTGGAGCAGCGCTGCTCCCGGGAGACGGGCGTCAGCATCGGCTCGGCCGCGGACTGTGACGTGTGCCTGCCCGATCCAGCGGTCACCGCACACCACGCACGGTGGTATCCCGGGGGATACCACCGCTTCGTCCTGGTCCTGGATGAAGACGCCGTGGTGACAGCCGCTTCGGGCGACGAATACCGGGGTGGCGACACCCTGCGCGTCGACCAGCGCTCGTTCAGGATTGGCCCCTACGTCCTCACCATCCAGGTCTGAGGCAACCGCTCGGAGGCCAGTGGGTCGGTGCCCTGCTGGCCCATACGTCGTCGAAGCTCAACCGCGCGTCGTCTGCGCCGCCTGCTCAATCGCCGTGGCGATCTCGACCGGCTGCGAGACGTACACGGCATGGCTCCCCTTGACGTCCACCACACGCGAGCCCGCGCGCGCGGCCATCGCTCGCTGGGCCTGGGGCGGAATCATGCGGTCCTCTGTCGCGACGATGTACACGCTCGGCTTCGCCTTCCAGGCCGGCTTCCCCACGGCTCCCGCGAGCGCGTTGACGCCCCAAGGTACCTGCGAGTCCGCCATGAAGGACGCGACGTCCGGCGCCACATCCGCCGCGAACGACGCCGCGAACTTCTCCTTGTCGAGGAAGAGGAAGCCGTCCTGGGGCGGCAGGATGGGGGGAACCGGGGCGCCCGGCGGCGGGTCCTTGATGAGCGCCGCGACCGACTCGCCCGCGTCCGGAGCGAAGGCAGCCACATAGACGATGGCCGCGACCTTGGGGTCATTCCCCGCCTCCGTGACGACGACACCGCCGTAGGAATGCCCGACGAGAATCGCCGGCCCCTCCAGCGTGGCCAGCGCGCGCTTCGTCACAGCGACGTCGTCGGCCAGCGACGTCGTGGGGTTCTGCACCACCGTGACCGAGTAGCCCCGCTTCCGGAGCTCCGCGTGGACCCCCTGCCAGCCCGAGCCGTCCACGAAACCGCCATGCACCAGCACCACGTTCCGCACACCCGTCTGCTTCGTCTCCTGCACCATGAGTGCCTCCCTTGATGAACCCAAAGTACGGGGCGGCACTCTCAACAACCAGCTCGGAATTCTCGTCGATTCATGACTAAACATCATGAATGGAATTCACCTCTCGACAGCTGCGAGCCTTCCATCTCGTGGCCGAGCACCGCAGCTTCGCGCGCGCGGCCCAGGCGCTCTTCATCACGCCATCGGGCCTGAGCGTGTTGATCCGCGAGTTCGAGAACCAGCTTGGCTATCGCCTGTTTGACCGCACGACACGGCAGGTCCAGCTCACGCGGCACGGCGCCGACCTGCTGGATGCAACGCGCCGGCATCTCGTGGAGCTCGATGAAGCCATGGCCCGTGTCGGACGCAGCGCGCGGGGCCGGCAACAGGCCGTTTCCCTGGGCACGACACCGCTCGTCGCGGCCAACATCCTGCCGCAGGCGATGCGCGAGTACCGTCGCCTCCGGCCCGAGCTGCGGGTGCGCCTGTTCGACGCCGACCAGGACACGGTCCTGCGTCAGGTACAGGCGGGCCAGCTCGACCTGGGCGTCGGCCTCTTCAAGAGCGTCCCCGGCGTGCAGCGCGTGCCGTTCTTCCGCTTCTCGCTGGTGCTGATCCGCGCACGTCGCCACGGCGCCGCCACCGGGCCCGACGTGCCGTGGTCAGCCCTCGAGGGAGAGACCCTCATCGTCCTCTCCCCCTCGAGTTCGCACCAACAGCTCATCGACCAGCAGCTCGCGAAGTCGCGCGTCCGCTTCGAAACGGGTGGCGTCGCGAACCTCCTCGACACCCAGGTCGCGCTCGTGGAAGCAGACGAAGGCGTCGCCATCATCCCCTCGTTCGGCCTGCCCCTGTGCAAGAACCGCGAGGTCGTGATGTCCCGGCTCGTCGACCCCGTCGTGAGCATGGAGTTCCACCAAATCACCCAGCGCGGCCGTTCGCTGCCCGAGGGCGCTGACGAGTTCGTCGGGTTCCTCAAGACATACATCGCCAGTTGGGTGACGCGGGTCGGGGTCGTGTGAATCGACCGTGGCGACGGAGGCCAGCGCGGCGCCCACCTGGAGTGTGAGCGCCCAGCTCCCATCGCTGAGTCGCCTCCTGCAGAGGCACATCATTGGCCTGCGACAGTGCGAAGGCGCGGACGGGACCGCTAAACGGAGGACGCAGGATGAGTGGACATCGCACTCTGGCCCAGCGGGACCGGGCCCTGGTTGAGACGGGTCGTGTCGACCGGGACCTCTTCGTCGAGTTTGATGGTGCATACGGTTACAACGCCGCGACCCCCATGTCCTGGTTGCTGGGAAGACTGACGGTTCTCGCCCGCAGGCTCGCGACAGGACGGTCATTGTCGCTCTACGACCCGGTTTCAGGAGCGCAGCAGACCGTCGAGTCGATGGAGCAGTTCAAGGGCTGGATGGACAGGCACTTCCCTGACACATGGAGCTGAACCAGCGCCTCCTGATTCTGATGGATGAGAACGCGACGCGGGCTCCGCCTCACTGGTTGGATTTGCACTGCCCATGGGGCCGGAAGCGCAGAGCCCACAGCTCGGGGCCGGTGGTTCCGTCGTCGGCCACGAAGAAGACATCCCAGCCCGAGCGCACGAATGAGCGCGGGGCCGCGGAAGCCCCGCCAGGCGCGATGTCGTGGAGCCGCCGCGTTCCCTTCGAGGTGCCATCGCTCAGCCAGACCTCGCGGCCATGTCCGGAGGTCTCCGCGCTGAAGAAGAGCGTTGCTTCGATGGCCTTCAGCTCCCGAGGAGAGGAGCCCCCCGGCCCGGGCTCGAGGTCCTTCACCAGGAAGGTTCCCACCGCGGTGCCATCGCTCGTCCACAGCTCGCGGCCGGTCTGTCCGTCGTCGGCGGAGAAGTAGACCCGTCCCCCCATCGCCTCCAGGTCCGACAGGCCCGAGCCCAGCAGGCCCGGACGGAGGTCCACCACCTGCCGCGTGCCCCCCGGTGTCCCGTCGCTCACCCACAACTCGGTCCCGGAGCGGGGGTCGTCGGGGGGGGCGGAGGTGTCTTCACCCTGCGTGGCGGCCCTGAAGAAGAGCCGCTTGTGCACCACGGTCAGCTCGGTGGGGTGGACCTCGAAGGAGCGGAGATTCTTCGACACTCCTGGAGTCCCATCCGTCACCACCAAGCCGCCGATCACATCCTCCTCGAACGAGAAGAACAGGCGGTGGTCGCCCACCGGAACGAGGGCGCGGAAGAAGAGATCCTCGGCGAGGGAGAGGACGAAGGTGAAACCGCCGGGCTTCCCGTCGGTCTTCCACAGGAGGGAGTCGAGGGAGTCAGCGTCGGCGGCGACGAAGAAGAGCTCATCGCCCATCGGGACCAGGCGTGGGCTGTCGCGGATGGGCGTCAGGGTGAAGTCCCCGAAGAGATGGGTGCCAGGCCCGGTGCCGTCACTCCGCCACAGCGTGCGCAGGCCGTCCGCCTGCATCGCGGAGAAGTAGAGCCTGTTCTTGAAGACGACCAGGTCCTCAGGGTTCGAGCTGGCAGCGCCGGGGAGCACGTCCGCCACCCTCCACGTTCCCTTCGCCGTGCCGTTGCTGCGCCACAGCTCGCGGCCATGCTCGCCATCATCGGCGGAGAAGTAGAGCACCCCGTCCCACAGGGTGAGGAAGCGAGGCTCCGAGCCCGCTCCGCCCGGGAGGATGTCCTTCACCTGGACCGTCTTCTGAGCCTCGCCACTGCTGCGCCACAGCTCGCGGCCGGTGCTTCCGTCGTCCGCGGTGAAGAACAGCATCCCCGGTCCATGCACCAGCTCGCGTGGCTCCGAGCCCGGCGCGCCAGGGGCGATGTCCTTCACCCGGCGCGCGGTGGAACCGCAGGGCTCCCAGGAAGTTCCAGCTTCGGACACGAGCGCCTCGGGCGGCGTCTCGTCCTCATCAGGAGGCGTCGCCGCACATCCCGGGAGGGCGCCAGAAGCCAGCGCTCCCAGGAGCGTCAGGAGATACCCGTGTGTCTTCATCGATCAGCTCCGTCTGGACCGGAAGGCTCTTCCGGCAGGAGCCAACGTTGGTAATCCCGAGCGGCCTCAACCACTTGCTCGCGGGTGCTGGCGAGATATGCGCGTGCGACACTTCCCTGCCGCCAGTGCTGGTGACTTCGAGGCGTCGGGGCATTCGCGCAATCACAGACGCGAAACACTCCAAGAGGGTTTCGGCGGCGCTCAATTCCTCTCAGATACACCAGGCCGCGCCCGTCGGCTGTTCACAGTCCCCAAATGGTTTCAAGACGGTCGTGAACGTTTCTCGCCCGATTTCAGCGCCACGCCGGTGATCACAGCCAAAATGTATTTCCAAGAGCGCGAGTCGTCGTTGAATCGGTTACACGCTGCGCAATTCCTCTCCCTCCCTTCCGGGGCTCCTCTATGCATGCAGCGCGTGCCGGCGAAGCTTTACCTTCCTCTGTGCGGCCTGGAGCCCGTCGCGGGCGCTGAGTCCTGGGCATCCTGCTGTTGCTGGGGGTCGTCGCCGTGCTGGCCGGCATCAAGGGCGCGCAGATTGCCGCGATGATTCAGGCGGGGGCCTCCTTCGTTCCGTCCCCTGAAGCAGTGACATCCGCGCCGGTGGTGGCCACCGACTGGCAAGCATCCCAGCAGGCGGTGGGCACGGTGCTCGCGGTTCGCGGGGTGACGTTGGGCGCGGAGGTGTCCGGCATCGTCCGCGACATCGGCTTCGAGAATGGCGCGTGGGTGAAGAAAGGGCAGGTGCTCGTCCAGTTCGACACGTCCAGCGAGGCGGCTCAACTCACGGGCGCCGAAGCGGACGCGGAGTTGGCCCGGCTGACACGAGCCCGCATGAAGATGCTCCATGCCCAGGGGGCCATCACCCAGGCGGACCTCGAGTCCGCCCTGGCGCGGGCCGTCCAGACGGAGGCCGTGGTGGCGCACCTGCGAACCACCATCGCCAAGAAGGTCATCCGCGCGCCTTTCGATGGCCGCATCGGCATCCGGCAGGTGGACCTGGGACAGGTGCTGTCCCCGGGAGGCCCCCATCGCCTCGTTGCACTCCATGGACCCGGTGCTCGTGGAGTTCCACCTCCCGCAGCAGGCGTTGGCGGAGGTGAAGCTGGGTCAGCAGGTGCGCGTTCGCGTGGATGTCTTCCCCGAGCACGCGTGGGCGGGAGTGCTGACCACCCTCAACCCCGAAGTGGAGCAGTCCTCCCGGAACGTGCGCATGCGCGTCACGATACCGAACGCGGATGGGCGGTTGCTGCCGGGAATGTTCGCCCACTTCGTCGTGCTCGCCGAGGAGCGCAACCCGGTGGTGGCCATCTCCGCCACTGCAGTGCTCTTCGCGCCCTATGGGGACTCGGTGTTCCTCCTCGAGGAGGGACAAGACGCCGCCGGAGGGAAGCAGCTCGTGGCGAAGCAGCGCTTCGTGCGGCTGGGAGAGCGGCGAGGCCAACTTCCAGGACTCGTACCAGCTCACCATCGAAGAGGGCGAGTAGCCGAGGCGGAGGGCCACGCGCGGGACGGTGTTCTTCTCGCGCGCGGCCCAGGGCCGATGGGGAGAACACCTCCCCGTGGAGGGGCGGGTTCTTCCATGACAACCGATGGTGAGCCCTGGGCTTGAAGTACGAGGCCCCCTTGGGTCGTCTCCGCCGACTTCGTGATGGCAGATATCTGGGATGACTCCTTCTCGCACGGGGAGCGGTGAGAGCCGAGGACTCGGCGTCATGTTCGACGCGATGAAAAGCGGAGGGCTCGTCACGCGCGCGTCAATTCACGAAGATGCGTGCATGAGACCGAATGGAGCGCTGTGGGGTGCGCTGTGGGTGTTGGCGGGGAGTTGTGGTCCGGTGATGTCGGAGGGCGGGGTGCCGGTCGAGCGCAACTCACCCGATATGGAATCACGGCTGCAATCACGTCCGGACTCCTGGCCAGCGTATCCGGTGAGAGATATTGGCGAAGTGCCCCTGGAGTTCCAGGAGCGTCGCGCCATGCCTTGGACGTATACGTATCCCGCGTACGCCACGGAGGTGATGCTCTTCGCGGCGGCCCGCTCTCCCTACGGAAAAGAGCTTTGGGTCAGCGACGGAAGCCGGGAAGGGACCCGCGTGATGAAGGACATCGCGGTCGGCCCTGACAGCGCCTACTTGGGCGACATGACAGTCCTGGGAAGGAACCTGCTCTTCCTCGCGGGGGACGGACCTTATTTCTCAGGAGGAATCGCCTCGGACTTGGCCTTGTGGAAGACGGATGGCACGGCGGCGGGCACCGTCAAGGTGAGGGAGCTGCTGACAGGAGAGGAGTACGGAAGCTCGGCGGTGTTCCCGGGCTTCGGTTTCAACGACCAGGCGCTCCTCGTGGTGAATCGCTCTCAAGGGCAGGGCGAGCTCTGGGCCACGGATGGAACGCCCGGGGGGAGTCACCTGCTGACAGACTCCTCGGGGAGCGCGAACAGGGTGAGCTTCGGCAGCGGCTCGTTCGAGCTCGCGGGCGTGAGGTACGTCACCGCCTCTCAGGCCGGCGTGCCGCGCCGCCGTTTGTGGCGGACCGATTTCACTCCCGCCGGCACCTCCTTGGCCCTCCATGGCGAGACGCCCTATGGCATGCAGGCGTTCCTGCCTCTCGGACAGTACGCCTACATGTTCGCGTCGGATCCCACCCGCGGCCACGAACTCTGGCGAACGGATGGAACGGATACGGGAACGACGCTCGTGAAGGACATCAACCCGGGCCCTCTCAATGGCATCCCCAACTGGCAATACACCGGCATGCCCGCCAGCAGCTCCATGGTGCGAATCGACGGCACCCTCTACTTCACGGGAGTCGATCAGGAAGAGAATGTAGAGCTCTGGAAGAGTGACGGGACGGAAGCGGGAACCGTGCTCGTGAAGGATATCTGCCCGGGCACCACCGGGTCCTATCTCCACTCGTTCCGGAACATGAATGGCATTCTCTACTTCGTGGCGACCTCGGGCTATACGACGATTCCAGGCCCCACCGAAGACGACCCCACCACCACGCTCTGGGACACGGAGGTGTGGCGCAGCGACGGCACGACGGCGGGAACGTACCGGGTGAAGGATATCAACCCAGGCCCGAGACGCGGCGTGGTCAGCGGCCTCTGGGTCGTCGGTCTCCGCCTCTACTTCCAGGGACAGACGCCCGAGCACGGTGTCGAGCTGTGGACGAGCGACGGAACCGAGGAGGGGACCTTCATGGTGAAGGACGTCGCACCCGGCCCGCTCGACTCGATGGCAGAGATCGCGGGCTGGGATGACGGGCGCATCTATTTCTACGCCGACGTGGATGGGAACAACCGCACCCACTCGGGCACCTGGCTTTGGGTGACGGACGGGACGCCGGGTGGCGCGGTCCCCGTGAAGCATGTCACCGCAGCCTCCACTCCATCGCATCCGCAGCACCTGACCGATGTGGATGGCACCCTCGTGTTCTGGGCACAGGAAGGCACGCTCGACACGTTCCGACTCTGGAAGAGCCAGGGCACACGCAGTGGGACGGTGCGAATCTCCGACCTGGATCCGGGCGGAAAGGTCACCTCCGAGCAGCGTTTCGCGCTGACGGCGTTCCGCGGCCGCGTGTACTTCACGGCCCGGGACGGCGCGGCCTGGACCATCTGGTCCTCGGGCCTCACGCCGGGAAGCCAGACGCGGGTGACAGGGGGCGAGCTCGTCGGCTCGCCCGTGGCCCTGGGCGAGTGGCTGTACTTCCTCGCGAGCGCCGATGGCGCCGTGGCGCTCTGGCGGGTCGGTGCGGCGGGAACAGGCGCCGAGCGTGTCGCCGAGTTGGGAACCGCCAGCGGCAAGCGCTTCGGTCCGCTGGGGACTTTCGGCGGCTCGCTCTTCTTCGGCGTGGGCGCGGGCCTTCAGTCCACGCTGTGGAAGAGTGACGGGACGCCCGTGGGGACGGGGCCACTCGAGGTCCTCCATCCGCTGGGCGACATGCCCGCGTTCTCTTTCGTCGAATCGAACGGGTCGCTCTATTTCCTGGCCTCGTCGACGACGGCCAACGTCCGCGGCCTCTGGAGAAGCGATGGAACAGCGGAAGGGACAGCGCCCGTCACCTCCTTCAACACGTCGTCGGATATCAGCCGCCCTGCCCTGTCGCTCATCGGCGGACGCCTCGTGGCCCACGTCGAGGGGCGCATCTGGGCGAGCGATGGCACGGCGGCGGGCACGGTCGCCATCAGCCCTTCCGGCCTCACCCTGTCGGGAGAACGCCCCGTGGTGGCTGGCACCCTCGCCTACTTCACCGCGAAGGATGCCACCACCGGCTGGGAGCTGTGGAAGACGGACGGCACCGTGGCGGGAACGACCCTGGTGATGGATGTCCAGCCAGGCCCCACGGGCTCCAATCCCGAGCAACTGCGCGCCTTGGGGAACCGGCTCGTGTTCTCCGCCTGGGATGGCGTGTCGGGCTTCGAGCCCTGGACGACGGATGGGACGCTGGCCGGGACTCACAGGCTCGCGGATGTGCAGCCCGGGGACCCAGGTTCGACGCCACGGTCCTTCATGCCCGCCGGCGACCATCTCTACTTCACCGCCGACCTGGATGAGCGAGGACGTGAGCTGTGGGCCGTGGGCCCCGAGCACTTCGACACGGTCCCCCCTTCCATCACCTGCCCGGCGGACGTGGTGGTGGACGCGGGAGGCCGAGCCATGCGCTATGTCGAATTCGGCATGGCGGAGGCATGGGATGACGTCTCCGAGGTCGAGGTGACCTCATTGCCCCGCTCCGTCACCCGGTTCACCGTGGGGACGACGCCCGTGGTGTTCACCGCCCGGGACGGCGCGGGCAATACCGCGACCTGTGAGATGCGGGTGACGGTGCTCGGCCCTCCCTCGTCCGACGAGGATGGAGGCACCACGCTTCCCGACGCGGGAGCGCACACGCCCGACTCCGGTCCGGAGGCAACGGACGCAGGAGAGGAGCCTTCCGACGCCGGTACAGTGTCCCCGGATGCGGGTGACGGATTTCCGGATGCGGGGGCTGTGTCCTCCGACGCGGGTGACGGAGTCCCGGATGCAGGGGCCGTGTCCCCCGATGCGGGCCCAGGTGGGGCTGATGCGGGACACGAACCGGACATCACGCGCGACGAGCCGAAGGGCGGTGGATGCTCCACGAGCCCGACGAGCCCGCTGCTCTGGGGCTTGCTGTTCCTGATGGGAGGCCCCCTGCGACGTCGCCGGGCCGCGCGCGGCCACGACGCCCCGCACTAGCCTCATCGACCCACCACTCCGACGGGCGCCTCGCACGGGCGCCCGCCTCAAGGACCACGGGACTTGAACCCGTGGGCAGGGCGATAGGAAGCCTCCAGCAGGACGCGCTGTTACCCGCAATCGCAGTTAGCTCACGTCGGTTCTTGTGCCGCCCCATCCCGTCTCGCCCCGTCTTGTCCCGTGCTCAGCCCCGCTGTAGGGGCAACACTGGGGCACTTGCGGCCTTCCCTCTTATGCGCCCTCGCATCCTGGCGCCCTCACCTTCAACGTGAGGTCTGTGTCACGTCGAGAGATGACCTGCCCCGCTCAATCATCTCAAGGCCCCGCCGTACGGCGTTCGCCGGACGAATACGAACTGTCGTCGATAGGTGGCCGGCGTGCATTCCCCCGGACATGGCTCTAACCTGGTGCCGGACCAGCACGGGCATGGAGTCATGACGAAGGCCGCCTTCACCACCTCGGAGAGCTCGGCGTACGACGACCAGCCGGAGGTGCGCTACCACTTCCCGAAGACGTACCTGAACGAGGTGAAGGCCGCCGTCGGTGACTTCATCGTCTATTACGAGCCACGCCGCACCGAGGGCGCCAGCAGCCGGACCGGTCGCCAGTCATACTTCGCCGTCGCCCGAGTGCTTCGAATCGAAGAGGACCCGGCAAAGGCGGGCCACTACTACGCCCATATCGACTCCTTCCTCGAGTTCGAACACGCAGTGCCGTTCAGCGAGGGGGCGCACTACTACGAAGCCAGGCTGAAGAAGGCGGATGGCAGCACCAACAAGGGCGCCTTCGGCCGCTCCGTCCGCCCCCTGAGCGACGACGAGTTCGAGGCCATCCTCCACGCGGGCTTCATGCGCGAGCTGGCCACATGGGAGCGCACGCCCACCGGCGTCGAGGAGCCACCGCCCGTCTACGCCGAGCGCCCCATCATCGAGCAGGTCATCCACCGCCCCTTCCGCGAGGCCTCCTTCCGGCGCCGCGTCCGCCAAGCCTACTCGGAGACATGCGCCGTCTCGGGGCTGCGCCTCATCAACGGCGGCGGTCGCCCCGAGGTCCAGGCCGCCCACATACAGCCCGTGGCAGACCAGGGGCCGGACTCCGTGCGCAACGGCCTCGCGCTGACGGGCACGGCCCACTGGCTCTTCGACCGGGGGCTGCTCTCCGTCGGCGAGGACTACCGCATCCTCCTCGCGCGCAGCGGCGTACCCGAGGACGTGGGCCGGCTCATCCACTCGAACCGGCAGCTGCGGCTCCCCCGGCGCGAGGAGTGGCGGCCCCACCCCAGCTACCTGAAGTGGCACCGCGAGCACGTCTTCAAGGGGTAGCCAGAGGCCCGACCGTGCCTGCCCGCGGGCTCGCACCTGCAGGCGGGCGACGACTCCTTCTCGATGTCTCTCGGCATCCCTGACCGGAGGCGGCGGTGCCGGGAAGCGCGCGACTACGGGACCGCGTTCACATCCACATCAATCACACGCGGTTCCTCGGTGTGCGTCTCCGTGGCGACGGAGGCCAGCGCGGCGCCCACCTGGAGTGTCAGCGCCCAGCTCCCATCGGTGAGCCTGTTCGGCACGTACTTCCAGAAAAGCCGCACCCGCCCCGTCGTCAGCTCCTCGGCCACGAGAGCCTCGGTGGCCTTCCGCTCGATTTCGGCCGTGCTCAGCCGGGTCCGCAGGAGGTGGCCTTCACGGGCCAGCGCGGGCCAGGAGATGAGCGCTCGCTGGAAGCTGCCATCCACGCCGTGCGTCACCACCGCGCGGTGGCCCTGCACACGGATGCCATTGATGGCGCGCAGCACGAACGTCTTGTGCCGGTGGAGCTCCGCGGGCTCGTAGGTGCCCACGTCCTCGCTCTGGAGGAAGGACGCCACCTGGCGGACGTCTCCCACTTCTGTGGTGGGAATGCCCCAGCGCTGCAACCGGGCCAGGGCGTTGCGCTGCAAGACAGCGGGCTCCAGCCTCGTCGCGGGCCCGCTCTCCACCTTGTTCAGCACCAGGGCACGGCCCGAGGCACCATCCCGCTCGAGCTTCCAGTTCGCGGACTCCAGTTCAAGACGAGTGCCCAGCTCGCTCGCCACGGTGAAGGGCTCCGTCGTGCCAATCAGCCCCCGCTGGAGAATCGCGTCGTTGAAGGCGTTGGCCGGCAGCAACTGGGTGGGCAGGCCACCGGACGGAGGCGTCGCGATGCCGGAGGTGTCGAATTCAAAGCTGACGGCGGTCGCTGCCCTTGCGACCTGCGCGGACTGAGTGTCGGGGCGCTCCTCCGCCAGGGGTGTCACGCTGTCGCAGCCCAGCATCGCGGTGAGCGGAAGGACGGCCAGGTATCGGATGATTTGGGTCTTCATGGTTTCGATGTCCAAGGGAAGGTGTGGAAGAACGATGCGTTCAGGGCAGCTTGCGACCGTTGTCCGGGTTGCAGCCGCTCACGTAGAAGTAGGTGGAGCCCGTCTTGCTGCCGGTGTTCTTGCGGTCTCTCCACCCGCCCGCCTCGTACATGCTCTTGCGCTTCGCCTTGGTGTCGCCGAAGACGATGGACACGGGGCAGTCGTCATAGATGAGCCCCCAGTCGTAGGCCTCATCAATCCAGTTCTCGCCCACGCCATCCATCATCGAGTTCGCCGTGTAGTCCTCCAGGTAGCCCTTCACGAAGTTGCCGCACGAGGAGTCCCCGTGAAAGGCATTCCAGACACTGAAGCCGCTGGTGGCCGTCACGAGCTGCTGGCGGTAGCCCCCCTTCTCCCAGACCTCGATGTTGCCGGACTGGCACGCCTTGATGACGGCGATGTCCAACTTCCCGTTCCCCAACCGCATGTGCTCATTCGTTCGCGCCGAGCACGAAGGGTCATTGCTGCCCATGACGAGTGAGCTGCGCGGCGTCGACACACTGTGGCTGCCGTGCGTGTGGACGAAGAGGACATCCGCGTCGTCCACGCCGGCGTTGATGGCGGCGTCGTTGGACTCACCCACCGCGCCCTTGGCCGGGTCCGTCCAGAGGTCCCGCGCCGCGTTGGAGTTGTTGTGCGTGCGCACGTCCGACCAGAGGCCGAGGCTCCTGAGCCAGTTGAAGTAATTCGCGAACGTCGCCGCCGTCTGGGTGTGGACGGAGTGCGACGAGCCCGAGCACTGCGAGGCTCCGCCGAAGTTGGCGATGCCGTAGACGTGAGTCTCATTCGCCAGCGCCGCCGCCGGCAGGAGCAGGGCTCCCGCGAGCGCGCTGCTCAGCCACTGCTTGGTTTGCGTCCGGAGTTTCATGGTCCAGGTCCCCCTAGAAGTCGGTGTGCCGGAATGGCACGCCATGGCCGGGAGGGAGCGTGCCGAGCTCCCTGTTTTCAGCCTCGGACCCAGAACGAAGGCATTTTGAAATCTTCCCGGGCGCCCCGACGAATACGTGAAGATTCCGCTGCGGGCGCCCTCCGCTGCGACCACGGCGCCTACTGGTGGTCTCGATAGCGCTCGATGGGAAACGGGAACCGCAGCTCCGTCAGCAACTCACGCGTGACCGCGCCAATTCCGACCCCTGCCAGACTGCCTGGCGTGTAGTGCCCCGAGTCATTGTCCCAGTAGACCAGGAAGCCGTCGGCGAACCTGGCCGTGCCGGCAAAGAGCACCGGTTTCTCGGACTTCGTCGGCCTGTTGCTCGGCTTATCCTTCGTGGAGATGGCCGAGTGCCCCTCCGCGTGGTTCGGATTCGCCACCGTGCCGCCCATGACGGCCTCTGGACTGCTCTTCACGGCTCTCTTCCAGAGATACGACAGCGGGACGACGAACGGATAATCGCCGTCCGCTTTCACCCTTTTGTCCTGACCGTCCCAGACCCAGAACCGACGCTCCTCTGTCTGTATCATCTCGGTGACATCCACCTCCTCCGCCACGATTCGCGCAGGGGACGCGAGCTCCCGGGTCTGAAGCAGATTGATCATACAGGGGTAGATAGGGATGCCGTTCTGGATGAACGTGCAGATCGCGACCAGGTCTCGCACCAGGCTCACATTCTGCTTCGACAGCCCACTCGAGACCTTGAACGCCTGCGTATTCGTGACGGTATTCAGGAGGCCACCAAAGGTCTCCAGTAGCTTCTTCTGCTGCGCTTCCGAGTACGGAACCCCGTCGTTGAGTCCGATGCGATTCTTCGCCTTGAGCGCCATGCCTCTGAGGCTGTCGGGGGAGAATCTGGCGTCACCCACCCTTTCGGGAGGCTGAGGGGCATCCAGTTGCGCCTTGATCTCGCGGATCGCGATGAGCATCCCATCTTGCAAAGCCCCATTGATGTCCATGACACCTCTCCCTTTATCGAAATCCCTGACACTCAAAGAACCGTAGACGTCGACATGGACCGTGGCACGTCGCTGGGCGCACATCCAGGTGCCAAACGCCGTGTCTCCAGCGAGCACGGCGGAATCTCCGCCGCCCTGGGCCGTCGATTGCGCTCAGAGTTGATTCAGGCTGAACGCTGCCCAGACGATTCGTTCTGGTTCGTCGCCGAGGAGTTCATTCCTCAGGAATACGGGCCCTTTCGTGGAGGTCAGATCGGTGACGATGTCATCCAGGGCGCTTCGGAGTGACTCCGGGAGAATGTCCCGCAGACTCGAGAGGAGCAGACGGCTGGTTTCATTGTCTCGATTCTGTCTCGACGTATCCGCGGGAACACAGATGGCGAGGAGGTCTGGCAGGGTCCAGGCGCTTGAAGGGGTGGCGATATTCTCTTCCAGCCAGCGCTGGACGTCCTCACGTCCTCCCAGTTCACTCCAGCAGAACAGCACGCCCATGGACCCGTCGGCCACCTCGAGCGGGACCGCCAGCAACCGTGCGAGCCGTTGGGGAGCATAGGCGCACAGCGCGGGATTGATGACCTCCTCCAGCCCCGTGGGCTCGCCTTGCTCGGACGCAAGCGCGCCGGGCGTGGCCCTTTGTGCGTGATGGTGCCAGGCGGAGTACAGGAGGTAGTCCCTGTCATCGGCTGGGGCGAGGTCCGCGAGCAATGTTCGCGCGGACTCGCGGTCCAACTTCGCCAGAAGAGAGGCTCCCAGCAGATACCGTTGCGCCCCCTTCTTCATCCGATGCGGTGGCATGGATTGAATCCTGGCGCTGACGAGCGCCAACAAGCGTGCGCAGTTCCCCGATGAGAGCCCATCCGCGTGCTGAAGGAGACGGGAAATCGTCAGGTCGAAGTCCGCGTCAAGGTGCTCCTTGATCGCCGCCATCGCGTCCGCGTTCCGAGGCGTACCCAGGTTGCTGGCATGCGTTCGGAGCTTCTCGTCCGAGAATGCCTCCGGGGGGATGCCGAAGTAGAAGTAGCGATCGAAACACTCCCTGCTCGCGATGCGCCGGGTTGCGGCGGCGTGGCGCTCGACGATGCTCGTATCGAGGCCGATGACCTGCGGGAAGAGGTGAGCAAGGACGCGACCGACCTCGACCGATTCTCTCGGCTCGCACAGCCGGTGTCCGACGAGAAAGGTCGCCGCGTCGGGTGTCGCGGTGGCGGAGTACGTGTGCTCGAACAGCTCCTCCTTGAGGTGATAGAGCCCGCGAACGACCAAGGGATGGTAGGTCCGTAGATAGGTCGCGCCGATGAAGTCGGCGAAGTCGACTTCCCCGGTGACCAGCGGCAGGTAGGAGCGAAGCTGCGCGAAGAATCGCTTGATGCTGCGAGGCTCCGTCAGCCTGCGAAGGACCTGACTGTCGAACAGGCGCTTCACGCGATCCGTGGCCTCGGCGCTCATCCGGGGCGGAGCCAGGGCGCGCAGGGACTCGTCAATCATCGTCCGAGCCTGCCGTTGGTGGACGATGGGAAGGTCGAGCCGGACCTGGACGATCTTCTCCAGGTAGGCCAGCGCGCGCTCCGCATTGCCGCGCGCCAGCTCGGTCTCCTGGAGCACCGAGAGAAGGGTGGCCTCGTCATAGGCGAGCAGGTAGCAGATGTTCGGAAGCCGCCCGAGCAGTCGGATGAGCTTGAACACCATCAGAAGCTCACTCGGCATGAGGCGGTCGACGTCGTCGAGCACCACCAGCGTCGGACGCGCCCGCTCACGGAGCGCCGTCTCAAGCCGAGCACGCAGCTCCGTGACGGAGCGCTGGGGAGCCAACAGCTTCGCCGCGCTCTCTGCGAGCTTGCCGGGATTGATGCCAATCCACTCCATCAGCGGCGAGTCGGTCACCGCGCCGCCAAACGAGAGCAACTTGCTGGCATACGACTGAAACGTCTCAAAGGCCGTCTGGTTCTCGAAGTCGTACAACACCTTCGCAATCTCATCGAAGAAGGCGAAGGCGAGCGTCTGGACGCCGGAGAACTCCCAGGGATTGAAGTGAACAACGGTCCACGGGCTCTTGGGTGCCTGGAGTTGCTTCGTGACAACCCTCAACACGGAGGACTTGCCACTGCCCCAGGGCCCCATCAGGGCCAGCACGGAGCTGGACTGTTCCGACTGGACCCGCGAGAGGACCTGGACCACCTGTCGTGCGAACTGCGTTCGCGCCAACAAGTCTTCACTTTCACTCTCGATGGGGTCGTCGGAGAAGTGTCGCGGTGGAGAGGGGCGCTCGGACATGAGGCGCATCGTCCGCCGCGACCGCGCCCCATTCAACGACAAGCCGAGTGGGTCCGGGCCAAGGCAGGCCTTCCGGCCCCCTCGCTGCGCTCCCAGTGAGGCCGAGCCAGGCAGGCCGCCCACCAGCGCCGCGCCATGCCGCCGGCCTCATCTCGGGTCCGTTGAGTCCTCACCACTTCGTGGGCAAAGCCGCGGTTCGCGACACCGCCCCAAGGCGGCCTGTGGCCCGGAAACACGAAGGCCGGTAGTCCCGAGTTTCCTCAAGGACTACCGGCCTTTATGAGTGAGCGGCGGAAGGGATTCGAACCCTCGACCCCGAGCTTGGGAAGCTCGTGCTCTACCAACTGAGCTACCACCGCGAACCAACGGGCCGGATGTACCGCAGGCCCCAGCGAGCGTCAAGGACGTTGCCAGCGCCCTCCCCCACGACGTCCACGAGGCGTCGCCAGGGGGCCCGGACAGGGACTCAGGGCTCCCAGGAGGACGTGACGAGCCCCTCCCCTGACCCTGTCTCTTA
>NZ_VIFM01000175.1 GCF_006636215.1 Myxococcus llanfairpwllgwyngyllgogerychwyrndrobwllllantysiliogogogochensis
CTCCTTCCACGACGTCTGACGTCCCCACCCGCCCCAGGAAGCCTCAACGCCCAAGGAATCCCCATGAGTCGTATCGACAACACCACCCTCTTGGCCAAGGCGGACCTGGCCCTCGCCGACCTCACGGCCGGCGGAGGCGTCCTCCAGCCCGCGCAGGCGCAGAAGTTCCTGCGACTCCTCATCAAGCAATCGGTGCTCCTCCAGCAGTGCACCGTTGTCCCCATGGCCGCCCCCAAGCAGCAGTTCTCCAAGCTGAAGTTCGGCAGCCGGATTCTGCGCCCCGGCCAGGAGGCCACCGCCGTCCCCGCTGCGCAGCGTGTGAAGCCCGACCTCTCCCAGGTGGAGCTCGACGCCAAGCTCTTCAAGGGCGAAGTCAGGCTCAGCGACGAAGTGCTCGAAGACAGCATCGAGCGCGGCGAGCTGCGGCAGACGCTCATGGAGATGCTGGCGGACGCAATCTCCAGGGACATGGAGGAGATTCTCGTCAACGGGGACACGGCCTCGGCGGACCCTTTCCTCGCCACGATGGACGGCGTGCTGAAGCAGACCACCAGCAACGTCGTCGACGCGGCCGGCGCGCGCATCTCCAAGGACGTCCTGGGCGACTTGCTCAAGTCGCTGCCGTCGGAGCACCTGCGCGACAAGGGCAGCATGGGGTTCCTCTTACCAGCGTCGACGCGGACCTGGACTACCGCAGCACGCTCGCGGAGCGTGCCACGGCGGTCGGCGACAAGTTCCTCGAGGGCGATGCGCCGGTCCTCTACTCGGGCGTCCCGGTGCGGCCCATCCCCCTCTGGCCGGAGAACCTCGGTGCGACGAATGACCGCACGGCCATCCTGCTGACCAATCCCAAGAACATCCACGTCGGCATCTGGCGGCAGATTCGAATCGAATCCGCGCGCGACATCTCCGAGGGCACGCTGAAGGTGGTGGCCACGCTGCGCTTCGACGCGAAGTTCGCCGAGGAGTCGGGCACGGCCAAGGCCATCAACGTGCAGCTGTGAGGCCCACCATGGACAACACCTATCTCGTCCGACTCAAGGCCTACGACGCGCGCCGGGGCCACGTGCTGCGGCGCTACACGTATGCCGGAATCAAATTCCAGGAGGAGCGCGGCTGGTACCGGGTGGAGAAGCCGGTGGCGGACTACCTGCGCACCGTGCACCAGTTGCCCGGCGACACCTACTCGCCGCTCGCCTTCGACGTGTCCACGGAAGCGGAGGCGAAATCCCTCGACGCCACCGAGGCCGACGAGGCCCGCGTGAAGCGCAGCGCCAGCGACGAGCTGAAGCTGAGCGCTGCGCGTCCCGCCGGCACGCTGACGACGGAGGACCTCCCGAAGGCCAGCGAGGAGAAGGACACCCGCCGCGCCAAGCGGGAGAAGGACTGACGTGTACGCCACGGTGGCCGACATGCGCGCCGAGGGCGTTACACCGGCCATGGCGGGCGACACCCGCCTGGCCGTCCTCCTCGACGAGGCGACGCGCACCATCGACAAGGTGACGGGGTGGCACTTCGAGCCGCGCTCGGCGACGTTGCACTTCGACGGGCGCGGCACCCCGTCCCTCTGGCTGCCGGTGCCGCCCATCCGCATCTACCGCCTGGCGCTGTACGGGGCGGACGTGTCCTTCTCCAGGGAGCACCTCGTGGTGGTGGGTGCCCCGGTGGGCCCGGGCTTCGACGGGCCCCGCCTCACCTTCCGCCATGGCCGTGTCTTCCCACGTGGTGAGGGCAGCATCACCGTGGGCGCGCGGTGGGGCTACACCGAGGCGGACGGGACGCCGGAGGGGCGCACGCCGCCCGCCATTCGCCGCGCCTGCATGCTTCTCGTCCTGCGCAGCCTCTCGCCCTTGGCGGATGAAGACTCGTTGGAGGAGCGCACGCGCTGGCGGGTGGTGGAGGAGCGCACGCGAGAGCAGAGCTACCGCCTCGACAGTGTCCGCCCCGCCGTGCGGCCTCTCACCGGAGAGCCCGAAGTGGACCTTTTGCTCTCGGCCTACGTGAAGCCCTCGCTGCCCGGAGCCGCGTAGTGCGAGGCCGGCTCATCTACCCCTTCTTGGCGGAGCTGTACCGCTTGGACACCGCCGCCATGGCTGGCCCCGGCCCAGGCCCCCATGCCAGCGGGTACGACGCGGACTTCCGCGAGCCGGTGCTGGTGGACGCGGACGACGACGGCGTGGCCGAAGCCTTCCGCCGCGAATTTCCACCCGTGCGTGTCCCCTGCCAGGTGGAGCCGGATGCCTTTGCTTCATTGCGAATGGCACCTTCCGGCAACAGCCCCCGGACGAGCTTCGAGCTCGTCTTCCACTTCCGAGACTTGGAGCGCCTCGGCCTTGTCGACGCGGCCACTGGCGACGCCCTCATCCGCCCCAGCGACAGGTTGGGCGCCCTCTACGACGTCGCGGGCGCCCTCGTGCAGGCCGTGAGGACGCCGCCCGGGCTCTACGTCACCGAGGCACGTCCCACGGGCTTCGGGCTCCACCGCCGGAGGCCTCGCCGCAACCTCCTTCTCGTTACCTTCAACGACAGGCCCCAAGCCCGAGGACTCGCATGAAAGCACTGCTACTCGCCCCACTTCTCGCCACCGCTCTCCTCACCCGCTGCCGCGCGCCGGACGGGTGTGCGCCGGTATCCACACGGTGCGCTGGCAACGTCGCGCAAATCTGCAACGGCGATGGCAACTGGCAGGTGCTGGCCGACTGCGACGCCGTCAGCGAGCACAGCAGCACGGCCTTCACCTGCACCTACGTCGACGAGGAAGGCATCGCCGGCCACACCTGCCTGCCCACCACCGTGGACGCGGGCGCCGTGGAAGGCGGTGTCCTGTGAAGGGCTACCTCCAGTCCCTGCCTGGCGTGGGCCCCCTCTTCCAGCGCGACTTCCAGCCCGCGGAGGTGTGGGCCTTCTACCAGCACATGCAGTCGCGCCTGCGCACCAAGACGGCGAGCAAGTCCGACTCGCTCGAAATGCAGCTGGCGGCCGAGGTGCTTCGACGGATGGGCATTCTCGACAGGGAGCGCTTCCTGGAGCGCTATGCCACCACCGTTGGCCGCACCCTGTATTTGCCCTTCGAGGTGGGCACGCCGAAGTCCGGCTGGGATTTGTGGGCCCAGGTGGTGGTGTGCGTCCACGAGCACCAGCACGTCGTCCAGCACGACGAGGAGGGCCCCAGCTACGAGCTGGCCTACCTCACCAGCTCCGCCGCCCGCGCCCGCTATGAGGCCGAGGCCTACACCTGCAACCTGGAGCTGCACTACTGGCGCTACGGCACCCTCCCCGCCGTGCGCCCCATCGCCGAGGGCCTCAAGCACTACGGCTGCCGGCCGGAGGACGTGGAAGTCGCCGCCCACACCCTGGCCCTCACCTCTGTGTCCGTTCGCCACGGCGCGGTGGTGAGTGAGGCCACGCACGTAGCCCTCGAGTGGCTCAACTCGCACGTCCCCCACCTGCGGGCGAAGAAGGGCTGAGGTCCCCATGGCCGTCTCGCGCACCGGAGACTGGGCACGGGCCCGCCAACTGCTGGCGGCGGGCTCGTCACGCATTGAGGAGGCGATGCAGGCGGCCCTGCGTCAGGAGGCGCACGCCCTGCGCAAGGAGGTGGTGCAGGGCCTCACCCAGCAGGCGCCAGGTGGCGAGCCGCTCCGCCCGCCCTCGCCCCTCACCCTGGCGGCGCGCCAGCTCTCGGGCTTCTCCGGGACGAAGGCCCTCCTCGTCTCCGGCGCGCTGCGCAGCTCAATTAGTGTCGTCGTGGAGGGCGATGAGGCATTCATTGGCGTCTCTCGCACCGCGAAGAGTCCGGACGGCGAGTCCCTCGTCGACGTGGCGCAGCTCCAGGAGTACGGCGGGCCGCCCGTCGTCATCCCCATGACGCCGAAGATGCGGCGCTTCCTCTTCGCGCTGCTGCGCAAGGCGGGCCAGACCCCCACCGGCGGCAGCGGGCGCGGCGTCGTGGTGACGCAGACTCCCGCGCGGCCCTTCCTGCGGCCCGCCTTCGCGCGGTTTCGACAAGGAGCCAGCCGCCGCTTCCTCGCGCGGGTGGCGAAGGAGCTGGGCCTCGGAGGGCCCGGTTAATGTCCATCCCCGCCCTCACCTCTGTGACGCCCTCCTCGGGGCCCACCAGCGGCGGAGACATTCTCCGCCTCGCTGGCATGGACTTCGCCGCGCGGGTGGACGTGCGCCTGGGCGGGCTGCGCGCAGAGGTGCTCTCTGTCCGTGAAGAGGCAGGCACCCACTTCGCGGACGTGCGGACGCCGGCCCGTGAGGTGGGCTCCGTCGACGTGGAGCTGCTCAACCTCTCCCCGGAGGGCAGCCCGGTTCCAGGTGAGGCCGCCGTCCTCGCAGGCGGGTACCGCTACCTGCGCCCGCGCGTCGCGAAGGAGGCGGACCTCACCCGCCTCGTGCGCACCTTGCTGCGTGAGCTGAAGCGGCAGGTGGTGGCCAACGTCAGCGCCAGTGTGTCCGTCGACTACGACGACACGGCGGCAGACGGCCTCAACGTCATCGCCATGGCCTCGCTACCCTCCGTGGTGCTGTCAGGCCCCACGCTACGCGAGAGTCGTCGCTACGCCTCCAACGTGCTGCACGAGGACATCGTGCAGGGCCCCTCCGGCGCGGAGCTGGTCCGCAGGCGCCCCGCATACACGGTGGATTTGGCCTTCACCCTCACGGTGGCCTCCGAGCGCACCGCCGAGCTCTTCAACCTCATGGCCGCCGTGGCCACCTTCCTCAACCGCAACCGTTGGCTGTCCCTGGCCCGGGACGCGGAGGACGCCTCGCGCGGCACCGTCCGCTGGGAAATGGACGCGGACGGCGAGGTGCGCACGCAGCTCGGCAGCCGCGACGACGTGCGCGCCTTCACGTGGGGCCTGGTGGTGCGCGGCTTCGATGTGGACGAGGGCCTGCCCCTCGACATCGGCAAGGCCGTCGCCGCGACTCGCCTCGAAACGGATTCTCTCTCTGGAGGCACCTCATGAGTGTCACCCTCAGCAATGCCCTGGGCAGGCTCCTCACCTTCCTTCTGCCCCATGAGTCGTACTGCGCCGCACGCGGCGCGTGTGCCTGCGGCGTGCAGCCAGGCCGTGGCGGCCGACGCCTGCCCTCCTCCCTCACTCTGGCCTCGGGCGTGACGCTGGAGGACGTGCCCGAGGCCACCCTCTGCGTGCCCGCCGTGGCTGCTGCCATTCGCCGGGGCGACGTCGGCCTGAAGCGACAGGCCGCCTCTTCCTCTGTGCCGTCTCAACCCCTCCTCCCCGCGCCGGAAGCGTCGGCGCGCGTGTCCCGGAAGAAGCGAGGTGCCTCATGAGTCGTGAGCTGCTGTCGTCGAAAGTCGTCGTGGAAGAGGAGGAGCCGCGTGTCCGCGGCATTCCTTCCGCGCCCACCTCCGTCGCGGGCGCCGTGGGCCTGGCGGAGCGAGGCCCCATCGGCCAGGCGGTACTGTGCACCTCCTTCGAGGAGTACCAGGCCACCTTCGGCGGCTTCACGCCGGACTCTGACTTGGCCCTCGCCGCCATGGGCTTCTTCGAGAATGGCGGCAGCCACCTCTGGGTGGTTCGCACCGTCCACTATGAGGACGCCTCAAGCCCGGAGTCGCACACTGCCATGCGTGCGTCGGCGGCCCTCACCACGGGCGGCGGGCCCACGCCCGCTGTCGTGCGCGGCACCTTGCGTCCCCCCTTCACTCTCCGGCACGGCCAGCGCCTGGAGTTGTCCGTCAACGGCGCCGAGGCAGTGGACGTCGTCTTCTCCGGCACCGCGGCTTCCGTCTCCGCTGGCCGCCCCGGGCCCTACGCCCTCACCGCCGGACAGTCGCTCCGCGTGCGTGTGGACGACGGGCGGGACGTCTTCATCCCCTTCCACGAGGGAGACTTCGACGACATCGCCCAGGCCACCGCCCAGGAGGTGGCCGCCGTCCTCAACGCCGGACTCGTTGGGGGGCGCGCCACCGTGGAGGACGGTGTGCTGAGAATCGCCAGCGACACTCAGGGCGCCTCCAGCCGTCTGGAGGTGGGCGACGAAGTGGCGGCCACCGTCTTCGGCTTCTCCGGCGGCCCGCAGGTGGGGAGCGGCAACGTCCAGAGTCTGCGCGCCGTCGAGCTGGCGGAAGTCCGCGCCCTCGTGGAGGCGGCGGTGGCGGGTGTCCGCGTGGCTCCGTCCTCCCTGGGCGCCCTGCAACTGCTCACCCAGTCCACGGGGCCTGGTGCCTCCTTGCGTGTGCAGGGCGACGCGGGCTCCGGCCTCGGCCTGGACGCGCTGCCGCACACGGGCGACGCCTCCGGCGCCACCGATGTCCTCCACCTGGAGGCCAAGGACGCGGGCGCCTACGCCAACCGCCTCGAGGTGGAGGTGCGCCCCGCGACGAATGGCTCGCCCGACACCTTCGACGTCCTCGTCCTTGAGGACGGCGCCTACCGCGAGTCCTTCCCCAACCTCTCCTCGGTCGAAGGCGACGCGCGCTACGTCGAGCGCATCGTCAATGACGAGCGCACCGGCTCCGCCTACGTCCAGGCCTTCCTGGTGCAACCGGACGCGCTTCCAGACGTGCAGACGGTGGCCCTCTCGGGCGGCGCGGACGGCCTTGTCGGCTTGGACGACAGCGACTTCATCGGCTCCGAGGCGGGTGGTACTGGCCTTCACGCACTCGACGCCGTGCCAGACATCTCCCTCCTCCTGGTGCCCGGGCGCGCGACGCCCGCCGTCCACAACGCCATGGTGCGCTACTGCGAGGTGGCGCGCGACGGCCTCGTCTTCGCCGTCTTGGACTCGCCCGCGGGCTACAGCGCCACGGACATCGTCTCCTACGTCTCGCAGGAGGCCGCCCTCGAAGGACTCTCTGAGCACGCGGCCCTCTACTGGCCCCGCGTCACGGTACTCAACCCCGCTCGCGGCGTCTTCGGCAACGTCGAGCAGCTCGCCGTGCCGCCTTCCGGCATCATCGCCGGAGTCTTCGCGCGCAACGACGGCGCGCGCCCTGGCGGTGTGTACGACGCGCCCGCGGGCATTGAAGCCGGGCGCATGTTCGGCGTCCTCGGCTTCGAGTCCAAGGAGTGCCTCGAAGAGAAGAAGCGGGACATCATCTACCCCCACCGCGTCAATCCGCTCACCACCGCGCCGGGGTTGCCGCGCTTCATCGATGGCAGCCGCACGCTAAAGGCGGCCGGCAATTTCCCCTTCGTCGCCGAGCGGCGCGGGGTGTCCTTCATCGAGCGCAGCCTCAAGGCTGGTCTGCAGTTCGCACGGCACCGCAACAACACCGAAGGGCTGCGCGCCCAGGTGCGTCGTACAATTGCGGCATTCCTCCTCGCGCAGATGAAGAACGGCGCCTTCCGCAGCATGGAGCCGGCCAAGGCCTTCTTCGTCGACGTCTCGGACGCCCTCAACCCACCGTCCGTCGTCTTCGCCGGCAAGCTGGTGGCGCGCGTGGGACTCGCCACTAACAAGCCCGCCGAATTCATTGTCCTGCGCATCGCCCAGGACACCCGCGCCCTCGAAGCCGAGCTGGCTTCGGCGGGCCTGTAAGGAGCCTCTCCATGGCCATCATCGGACAGCCGCGCAGCTTCCATAAGCGCTTCAAGTTCCTCTGTGAGGCTGACGGCCTCGGACACTCCGGTTTCCAGAAGTGCAGCGAGTTGTCCGTCGAGGTCGCCAACGTCCAATACTTCGAGGGCGGCAGCCTTATCCCCAACAAGTCGCCGGGGCGTCTCACCTTCTCTGACGTCACCCTCGAGAGAGGCGCCACGCAGGACCACGAACTCTTCGACTGGTTCCAGGACGTCGTGCACACCACCAGCGGCCTGGGCCTGCCGGACAGCCTCTACAAGCGCAACCTCGATATCGTCCAGCAAGACAGGGACGGCACCACGCTGCGCCGGTGGAGCCTCTCCCGGGCCTGGCCGGTGAAGTTCGTCGCGGGCGAGTGGGACAACGAGTCCGATGAAAATGTCATCGAAAGCGTCACCCTCACCTACGATTTCTTCGAGCTGGCCACGCCAGGGTAGGCGAGCCAAATGCTCACGGCACTCGCCTGCGCTCTCTGGCGGGGCTCGCCGAAGCGTGCAGCGCCACGTCCTCCCTGGTGCTCACCAAGCCTCGGAGGGCACGTGGACAATGTCCACGACGGTTAGTATCCGCCGCGAGTCATCCCGCTCGTAGATGATGTCCACCAGCCCTGTCTCCAGCCGAAGTCGAGTGGCGACGATACCTGCTGACGGGCTCGGTGTGCTGTCGTCTCGGGCGATACGGTCGATGGTCTGCTGGAGCAGCGTGAATGCCGCATGCGGCATGCGCCCCACATAAACCCAGGCCTGGGGACTGAAGACGACCTGGTAGGGGAGCAGTGGGGTACGAAGCATGATGACAACGCGCAGAGCGTCGCTCCTCACATATGCATGACGGCTCCCAGGCTCAACTTTCTGGCAACGTCGAAGCGCTGAAGGAGTCCTCAGTGTGGCCAGCTCAACACGAGCAGGCTTCACCGTCGTCGAATGAAACGCATTTGAGGATGTCCCCGATTTTCCGCCCGAGGCCTTTGTCCTTCTCGGAGGAAGAAAATGGCGGACATCATCTCATGCCCCTCGGGGCTGACAGGCCGCGTTCGCGGCATGAAGGTGCGCGAGGAGCGCGTCCTCGCGGACAGGAAGCTGGCGAAGAGCGGCGGCCAGGTGGATGAGCTGCTCTCCGCATGCTGGGAGGAGATGCTGGAGGCAGGCCCCTACGCCTTCGCCGACGGGCAGGTGGACTGGGGCCGGGTGCTCCAGGGGGACCGCTTCTTCGCCCTCCTGCAAGTGCGCGTCCTCACCTACGGCCCCGAGTACGTCTTCGCCGTCCCCTGTCAGGCTGCCTCCTGCCGAGCCCGCATCGACTGGGAGCTGGATTTGACGCAGCTCCCGGTGCGCGCCCTCTCGGACGCCAGCCGCGCGGCATTCACGGCTGGCAACCGATTCGAGACGACGCTGCCCGACGCCGGAAAGCGCGTGCGCTTCAGGTTGCTGACGGGGGAGGACGAGCGGCGGCTGCCGCAGCTCCAGCGCGCGGCGCCCGAGAAGTTGCTGTCCTCCGTCCTCGCCTACCGGGTGCTGGACGTTGACGGCGTGGATGCGCGCGACAAGCGCAGCTTCCTCGAGGACCTCACGCTGCGTGACGCCGACTACCTCGTCGACGAGTTCGACCGCGTCGACTGCGGCGTGGACACGACGCTCGAAGTCGAGTGCCCCGAGTGCTTCATGCGCCAGGAGGTGGAACTCCCTTTCGACCGGGGCTTCTTCCTTCCGGGGCAAGCCCGGACGACGAGGCGCCGGGAGCGCTCCACCTCTTCCCCGGCGTGACGCTGGAGACGTGGCGCGAGGGCCTCTTCCAGTTGTGCTGGCACCAGCACGGAGGCAGCGGCCTCGTAGCTCCCCTCGGTGACGCGCTGGAGCTGCCCACCTCGGACAGGGACTGGCTGCTCGAGCGAATCGGTCAGCAGCGCGCCCACGAAGCCAAGGCGCTGGAGAAGGCCGCGAAGCGGAGGTAGCGCGTGCTCAACAACCTCGGACTGGGCTTCGTCTTCACCGCACGGGACTTGGCCTCCGGCGTTTTCACCCAGCTCGAGGTCAACTTCACGCGCCTGGACAGGCGCGTGGGGCTCGGCACAGCGCGGATTGAGAGCGCCTTCCAGCGCCTTGGCGTCGCGATGGCCCTCTTCTCGGCTGGCGCCGTCACCATCGGCGCCTCCTTCTCCCTGGCCAACGCCGCCGGGGAGTTCGAGCAGGCCGTGGCGGGGGTGGCCGCCGTCTCCGGCGCCTCGGCCGAGGAGCTGCGGCAGCTGCGTGACGCCGCCCTCGAGGCAAGCCTCGCCACGCAATTCACCCCCACCGAGTCCGTGCTGGGCCTGCGAGAACTCACCCAGGCCGGCTTCACCGCCGCAGAGGCCATGAAGCTGCTGGAGCCCGTGTTGGACTTGGCCGGTGGCTCGCTGGGGGAGTTGACGCCCCAGGGTGCGGCCGGGCTCGCGTCGCAGGCGATGAAGGCCTTCGGCATCTCCACCGACAAGGCCTCCCTTTCCGTCGACCAGATGCTCCAGGCCGTCAACGTCTTCGCCCTCAGCGCCAATGAGCTGCCCCTGGCCCTCGGCACCGCAGCCCGAGGCGCGCAGGCACTCAACCAGGAGCTGCCCGAGACGCTCATCGCCCTGGGCCTCGTCAAGAATGTCGTCCCCGGCGTGGAGCGCGCTTCCACCGCCGTGGCCGTGGCCATGGAGCGCATGGCGGACCCGGAGGTGCAGCAGCAGTTGCGCGGCGTCGGTGTCGCCGTCACGGACGCTGGAGGCAACTTCCTCAGCTTCCTCGGCATCCTCGACAAGCTGTCCCCCGCCCTCGAGCACATGACGGAGGCGCAGCGCTCCGCCTTCCTCTTGAAGACGTTCGGCCGCGAGGCGTTGGGCGGTGTGAATGCCATCCTCACGCAGCTCACCGACGGCGTTCGCAAGCAAACCGGCGAAGTCGTCCGCGGCGCCGAGGCCCTCAAGTACCTGCGCGATGAGTTCACGAATGCAGGCGGGACAGCCGAGAAGTTCCGCCAGCAGATGTTGGACACCTACGAGGGGCAGAAGAAGCTGCTGGCCGGACGCATGAAGGCGTTGGCCATCGTCCTGGGGGAGCCCTTCGACGAGGTGTTGAAGCCCCTCGTCGCCCTTGTCGCCGACGCTGTGAAGCAGGTACTGGGCGTCTTCCAGTCCCTGCCCGGCCCGGTGAAGCGCGCCCTCGCTGCCTTCACCTTGGCGGCCGGGGGGGTCATCGCCCTCGTCGGCGCCGTCGTCTCAGGCCAGGTGGGCCTGGCGCTGCTGGTGGTGGGCCTCAAGGTGCTGGGCCTCACGCTGGGCAGCCTCCTCGCCACGGTGCTTCCGGCCGTGGGCGCTGTCGTCCTCCTGGGCGTCGCCGTGGCTGGCCTCGCCTACGCCATCCGCCACAACCTCGGCGGCCTGGGCGACTTCGTCGAGCGTGTGCAGGAGCGGGTGACGCTTGCCTTCCGCGGCCTCGTCCAGCTCTTCACGGACGGGGGCTTCTCCGGCGCGGTGAGGGAGGAGCTGGGCCGCGCTGAGAATGCCGGGCTGAAGGACTTCCTCATCAACGTCTTCCTGTGGGCCCACCGCATCCACAACTTCTTCTCGGGCATCGCCGACGGATTCTCGGCCGGCCTGGAGGCAGCGCAGCCCACCCTCGACGCCTTCCAAGCGACGCTGCAACGGGTGGGCGAGGCCATGGGCTTCTTGTCCGCGAGGGACGATGCGTCCACGGCAGCGGCGAAGTTCGCCGCCTTCGGCGATGCGGGGGCCACGGTGGGACGCGCCCTCGCCCGCGTCTTCGACTTCGTCGTCATGGGCATGACGGCCGGTGCAGAGGTGGCGGAAGGCCTGGCGGGGCAATGGCACTACATGAAGGCCGGCGTCGACGTCCTCCTGGGCAGCCTGGCGCACCTGGGCCGCGTCCTCGGCGGGGCACTCTCGGGCCTTTTTGGCACCACCTCCGCTGTGCAGCAGGGCACCAGTGGGTGGACTCTCATGGGGCAGACCATTGGGTTTGCCATCGGCAACATCACCACCGTCGTGGGCGTGTTGGTGTCCGCCGTCTCCCTCGTGGTGTCGGTGGTGGGGGGCATCCTCAACGCAGCCCTCGCGGCCTTCTCCGGCATCGTCGACGTCTTCTGGGGCGTGGTGTTGACGCTGAGCGGAGTCCTCACCGGCAACTGGGCCGAGGCATGGACGGGCCTGAAGCTCATCGTCTTCGGCGTCGTGGACGCCATCTCCGGCGTCCTCCTGGAGTTGGTGGGCACCATTCTGGGCGTAGTGGACGCGGTGGCGAGTCTCTTCGGTAAGGACACGGGTCTGCAGCAGTCCCTGCGGACGGCGCGGCTCAGCCTCCACCGCGACTTGTCCGTCGCCTTCGGCCTCGAGGACTCCGGCAACACCACCGCCGCGCCCGTCACCTCCGTGGACTCCTCCTCGCCCGTGGAGTGGCCCCTGGAGTCCTCGTCCATGCCGGCGGTGGCCGCCCTCCAGGCCTCACTGCCCCAGCCCGAGGTGATCTCCTCACAGTCGGCCTCGCCTCCCGCAGCGCCCGTTCTCGTCAGCGTGCAGGTGGACGGTGAGGTGCTTGCCCAGGCCACGGCGCGCGCCGAGAGGGACGCCGCCTCCCGCAGCTTCTCCCCGATGCCGGCGTACTGAAAGGCAGGCCCCAGGTGTCCATCGCTGCCGGCCTCGCCCGTCCTCCTCGCTGCCACCTCGTGAATGTCCTCACCGGAGAGGCCATGGAGTGCCTCTTCAACCCGTCGCAGCTCACCGAGAAGCTCCAGGTGAACTGGAACCGTCTCGTGGTGCCGGGCCTCTCCCACCAGGTGCTCCAGTTTCAGGGCACCTCCAACCGGCAGCTCTCGGGCGTCGAGTTCTACCTGGACGCCTTCTTCGCCGCCCATGAGGCGGGGGCCAGCAACGTCATGGCGTTCCGCGCCTTCCTCCGCGCTCTCACCGTGCCTCCAGCGGGTACCGAGGGTGTGCTGGCGACGGCGCCTCCGCGTGTCCTTGTCCTCTGGCCCGGCGTCCTCACCGTGGAGTGCGTCGTCGCCAGCGTGGAGTTCAACTACCGCCAGCTCGCCGTCGACGGCCGCGTCCTCGTCTACACCGCCACCGTCACCTTCGAGGAGGTGCTGGACACCCGCGTCACCTCCGAGCAGCTCCGCCAGGAGGTGCCGTAGTGGCCCCTCACGCTGGCAGTCGCTACTCCTTCTCCCTCGGCCTCCGGGATGAGGTGGGCCGCCTCTACCTCACGGAGAGAGTCCCCTACGGCTTCCAGCCGCATGCGGACACGCGCGTCCACCTCGTCGCCCAGGGTGAATCCCTCTGGGGTCTTGCTGGCCGCTACTTCGCGCCCCTGCCGCGCGCCTGCGGCTTCTGGTGGGCCATCGCCGACTTCCAGCCGGAGCCCATCATCGACGCGACGCTGGAGCTGGAGGCGGGGCGGCGCGTCTACATCCCCTCGCTGCGCGTCCTCACCGACGTCATCCTCAGCGAGCAGCGGCGGAGGGCCAGCGAGTGACGCGGCCCCTCGACAGGACTGCGCCTGGCGTGCGCCTCACGCTGCTGGCACACGAGCGAGCCCGCGGCGGCGAGCCCCTCTCACTTGAGGGTCGCATCCTCGGTCTCACCTTCGAGGACTCCGCGACGAAGGCCGACAAGCTGTCCCTCCAACTGGACAACTTCGACTTGTCCCTCTTCGACAGGGCGGAGCTGGTGGGCGGCACGGTGCTGGAGGTGTCCTGGGGCTACCCGAGCTTCATGGCTCCTCCGCGGCGGGTGGTGGTGAAGAAGCTGATGGGCTTCCAGGTGCTCTCCGTCGAGGGCCAGGCCCTCAGCGCCCTCATGCACCGCGAAGCGAAGACGCGCACCTGGTCAGGGAAGACGCGCGCTCAGGTGGTGCGCGAGGTGGCCGCCGAGTATGGCTACGAGGAGGACTCCGTCCACGTCGAGGACACCGGAGAGTCCTTCGACACCATCCACCAGGCTGGGGAGACGGACGCGAGGTTCCTCCGGCGCCTGGCCGCGCGGGAGGAGTTCCAGTTCCACGTCGACGACAGGGGCCTCACCTTCGGCCCGCGCAACCAGGCCGCAGCGCCCACCCATGTGCTGTGGTGGTACGCGGACGCAGGCCGGGGCGACATCCTCTCGGTCAACGTCGAGTCGGAGCTGGGCCGCCGAGTGGGCAAGGTGGACGTGCGTGGCCGGGACGCCATGGCCAAGAGAAACCTCGAAGCCCAGGCGAGCAGTGCCACCGTGGAGCGCACCACCCTCGCGGACTTCCTCGAGGTGGTGGAGAAGCGAACGGGCACCACGTCGCTGCAACTTCGCAACAGCACCACCAGCGTCCAGCCCACCTCGGCCTCGACTCCCGCCCAAGCCCAGCGTGAGTCCGAGGCCCGCTTCCGACGCGCGGAAGCCGGCACCGTGAAGCTGTCCCTCCAGGTGGTGGGCAACCCCAGCTTGCGTGCGAAGTCCGTCGTGGAGGTGCGCGGCATCTCCAGCTTCTTGTCCGGTCGGTACTACATCACCGAGGCGAAGCACGTCCTCTCCTCCTCCGGCTACACCACCGACTTGAAGCTGTCGCGTGACGGCACGGGGCAGCGTCAGCAAGCCAGCGCCGAGAAGCAGGGCCAGCCCCAGGGCGGACAGCCCAACACCAGCGCACCCGAGACGACTGGGGCACTGAAGGAAGTCGAGGCATTCGAGCGGGACACCGGCACCCGGTACATCGAGTACCGCCGTAACGGGCAACCCATCGGTGTCGAGGACCCGGAAGCCGGAATGAGTCTCCCCAGGTAGCGAGCCCGCCATGAGCACCTTCGACGACGACATCCTCACTCACGACACACGCCTGCTCGGCATGTACGTGGGCTACGTCACCCAGCGCGAGGACGAGGCGCAGCTCGGCCGCGTCCGCGTGTGCATCCCCGGTGTCCTCGAGCCCGAGTCCGCCTGGGCCTGGCCACTAGGAACCTCCGGCGGGGGCGCGAAGGACACGGGCTTCTTCGCGGTGCCGCACGTGGGCGCGGAGGTGGCCGTCTTCTTCAACCAGGGGGACGTGGACGCGCCCTACTACCTCAGCGCGCACTGGGGGAAGCCGGGCGGGCAGAGCGAGGTGCCCGAAGAAGCCCAGGTGTCTCCGCCCGACAACCGCGTCCTCGCCACGCCCACCTTCCGCGTTGAGCTGGACGAGTCCGCGGGGAAGAAGAAGCTGAAGCTCACCAACCGGAAGACGGGCGACTGCCTCACCTTCGACGCTGAGGAGAACACCGTCACCCTGGAGGCCACCACCGCTCTCACCCTGCGCGCGGTGGGCGCCATCTCCTTGGAGGCGGCTCAAGTCACCATCGCTGGCCGCGTCGTCCGCCCCATCGCCGAGCCGATTTGAGGACGCCCATGGCCCTGCCCATCTGCATCCACATCCCGCCGTTGCCCGAGGCGCCCACGCTCACCCTGCCTGGCGGCGCCACGCTGCAGCACCACCAACTCCTGCAGGCCGTCCAGCCGGCCCTCGCGCCGCTCACGCCAATCTTCGACATCATCGGCGCGGTGCTCGCCCTCGTCGAAGTCGTGAAGGCGATACCTGACGCGCTGGGCCCTCCGCCCGACCCGACAGCCATCGCCGCGGCCCTACCGAATCTGGCCGAGAAGGTGTCCAAGCTGCTCCGCCTCGTCCCCCAGCTCTCGGTGCCCTACACCGTGGTGGGCGTCATCGACATCGTCCTGGGCGAGCTTGACCATGCCCGTGGCCAGCTCCTGCACCTGCATCTGCGCCTGTCGAGTGTGGCGCGGGCCCGGCAACGCGCCGCCCAGCTTGGGGACGCGGGCCTGCTGGCAGTGGCCGGCTGCGCGGAGGCCAACGTCGCCCAGGAGGCCGCCAACGTCGGCAAGGCCCTGGCCGCCCTCTCCCAGCTCATGGCCCTCCTCAACGTCTTCCTGGGGTTGGTGGGCGGCCCCCAGGTGCCGGACTTCTCCAGCCTCGAGGGGAGCGCGCTGGAGGAGGCCATTGCGCCTCTCGACGCCATTGTCCGCACCCTTGGGCAAGTGCGCGCAGCCATCCCAGTTCCGTGAGGACACCATGAGTCGAGCGCCCCAGAATCTCCTCGTCCCCTTCCGCCGAGACAAGAAGCGCGACTTCGCCTCCGGCACCGGGGCCGAGCTGCTCGCCTCGAAGGTGCGGCAGGTACTCCTCACGGAAGGCGCCACACCCCACTCCACCGGCGAGCTGCCCTGGCGCACCAGCTTCGGCGCGGGCCTCTCGCGCCTTCGCCACCAGCGCAACGACACAGTGCTGGCGGAGCTGGCGCGCGTATATGTCCGTGACGCCCTCGCTCGCTGGCTGCCTCGCGTCCAGCTCGTGCTGGTCCGCGTCGAGCAGGACGCATCCACACTGACACTTCGTGTGCGCGTGCGCGAGGGTGACACGACAGCGGACTTGGAGGCGCCACTCCTTGGCTGAGGGGCGCTCCAATCCCACGCATACGAGTGGACTTCTCCGCGAACCAGAGGGCTGTATGGCTCACCTCAAACGGAGCGCCTCACCCAATGAGCCGACAAATGAAACACATGGATGGCAAGGACTTCACCATGCACTGGTGGGAAGCCAGCGGGCACATCTGCTTTTATAACGCCCGAGGCGAAGTCAGCCGGCTTCTCATTCGACAACTCCAAGAGGAAGCCGTGAAGGTTGTCTGCCAGCATCCCTCCGGCATTCGCCTCATGCCCCTGGCGCGCGAGGTCCACAACCAACACCCCGAGGCTCCATTCGCCAGCATTCCTCCAGTCCTTCGCTCGCTCGGCCGCATCACCTTCACGAATGTCATCAGCAGGCCCGAGCGCGGACTCTTCGTCCCCATCAGAATGGGCGCACTCCAAGCCGCTGGGCCCGCTGTGCGCGAAGAGGAGTTCCACCTGCCCCTCGCCGAGTTCATCGAGGGCGACGTGGAGGAGCTCACCGCCGCAGTCCCCATGGGTAGCCAAAGCCTCAGCGGCCCATGGAGATTGCCGGACATCGTCGGCGTGTACCGGCGATGTGCGGGGGACTCCTTCTCGTGGACTCCCGAAGTCCTCGCTGTCGAAGTCAGGGGCACGACGGAAGACATCCTCACGGCCTATGGGCAGGCGGCGGCCCACCAACTCTTCGCCGCGAAGACGTACCTTGCCCTGCCACACACTCTCTCCTTCAGCGACAGGCGGGAGCTGGTGGCGCGCTGCCAGTTGCACGGGCTCGGCCTCATTCTCTTCGGGCCCAGCCCACGCGACGAGTACACCGCCCTGGTCCCGGCGCGCAGGTGTCCCCCGGCGCCAGACGAAGCACAACGCTTCAGCGAGCGGCTGCGCGCGCATGACGAGGAGAAGTTCCGCATCCTCTTCGGGTAGGACGAGGCGTTAGGCAGCAGGGCCCCGGCCCTGCGCATGCAGCGCAAGGCCGACCCGAAGCGCTGCTGCTGTCCCCATGTCCCCGAAAAGAAGTGGGCCGAAGGCCTTTGTCTCCCGGTGGAGGCCTTCGCCGACGTGCCACTTCTTCCTGCGTCCACCGACTACACCCACCGAGATTTCGACGCCCTGCGCGCGCGCCTCGTGGCGCTGACGAAAAGTGTCTTCCCTGAATGGAGCGACTTCGACGTCGCCAGCTTCGGCAAGGTCCTGCTGGAGATGTACGCCTTCGTCGGCGACGTCCTCGGCTTCTACCAGGACAACCTCGCCCGGGAGTCGCGCCTCTCCACCGCCACCCAGCGCCGCAACGTCATCGCCCTGGCGCGCATGCTGGGCTACCGGCTTCACGGCGCCCAGGCGGCCACGGCCGAGGTGGAGCTGCGCCTGGCCCAACCTCCCGCAGCCACCGTCACCTTCCCCGCTGGAACCATCGTCCGCACCCAGGAGGTGACGGAGGCCGTCCGCTTCCAGTTCCTCTCGCCCGTCACCATTCCAGCCGGCGCCAACCCGCCGCGCGTCCTCGCCGTGGCCGAGCACTCGAAGACGCACACCCAGCTCTTCGACGCCCGTGGCCTCGCTGACTTCGACGTGCACCTGGACTTCGCCCCCTACCTCGACGGCTCCGCCCGCGTGTCCACCACCCAGGGCGCATTCACCGAGGCCGACACGTTCCTCAACTCGCGCGCCGTCGACGCCCACTTCCTCGTCTCGGTGGACCAGGGGGACAAGGCCACTATCCGCTTCGGCAACGGCGTCAACGGCCTACAGCCCGCTGGCACCGTTGCGGTGGTGTACAAGACGGGCGGCGGCGCGGCCGGCAACGTGGACGCGGGTCGCCTCGTCGTCGTCGAGGGCAGCTTCCGGGACGCCCACGGCCACGCGGTGCAGGTGTCCATCAATAACCCCGCCCCTGCATCGGGTGGCGCGGACAGGCAGACGGTGGCCTCCGCGAAGCTGCTGGCCCCCGAAAGTCTCCGCGCCCTGACGCGCACCGTCGCCCGCGAGGACTTTGAAATCAACGCCCGACGCCTGCCCGGAGTGGCCCGCGCCCTCATGCTGACGTCCAACGAGGACGCCACCATTGGGGAGAATGCCGGCATCCTCTACGTGGTGCCCCAGGGCGGCGGGGTGCCCACGCCCGCGCTCAAGGCCCAGGTGCTGCGGCAAGTCACCGAAGTCTACCCCTGCACCCTCACCTTCCAGGTGAGCGTCCAGGAGCCGGTGTACCGGCGCGTGGACATCGCCGCGCGCCTCTTCGTTCGCCAGGGCGCTTCGGTCCAGGACGTCGCGTCGCGCGTCCGCCAAGCACTGGCCGCTCACTTCCGCATCAGTGAGCCGGACGGCACACCCAACCCGCGCATCGACTTCGGCTTCAACCTCAAGGACGCAGAAGGGAGCCCCGCTGGCGAGGTGGCCTGGTCGGACGTGTTCAACGTCATTCGCGATGCCCCCGGAGTGCGGAAGCTGGGCGACTCGCGAATGGACCTGACACTCAACGGCCTGCCCGCGGACGTGAAGCTGACGGTGCGGGAACTGCCGATGTTGGGCAGCGTCACGCTCCAGGACGGGGACACAGGGAGGCTGCTCTGACATGGCCCTCCTCAACCCCAGCTTCGAGGACGCGGGCGGACGGCCCGGCGAGGCGGCCCACTGGACACTGACGGCGGTGACGCGCCTCGAAGCCCTGGCGGGCTTCGGGGTGCCGGAGGAGGCCTGCGAGGACTTCGAGCGGTGGCACACGTGGCACGCCTCCCTCTCCGACGTCCCCGTGGCCCTTGCCTTCTTCTCCGGGCAGCGCGAGGGCTTCGAGGCCTTCTCTCGAGGTTGGAACAACGACGGCTTCCTCTTCGAGCTGCCGCCCGCGCAGCTCGTCCCGCACCGTTTCGAGGGAAACGTCGTCGAGACGTGGGGCCAGGGTCCCTTCCTCACGGACTGGGTGGACACAGCATCCGTGGAGGGGCGCTTCAGCGACTCACCGCGGGAGGACTTCGAGCAGCGCTGGCACACCAACGAGTCCTACGCCTGGCGCTGGGAGGACGTGACGGCGCGCGGGGCCCGCTTCAACACCACGCAGCCCATCGAGGACTTCGACACCGGATGGCCTGTGGCCACCACGCAGTGAGGACACCATGGCACTCGCAGACTGGACCTACCTCAACGGAGGACTCGACATCGCCACCGTGGACCGGGGCGTGACGGCGGGCATTGCCCGTCCCCCGGGCGGCGGCAACTTCCTCTTCGCCTTCAACTCCCTCACCGCCGCGCAGGGCTCAGTGGGTCTCTCCGCCAACCTCCCGGACTTCGCCCCCATGGCCAAGGGAGGCAGCATCCGCAGCTGCCTCCAGCGCGGGCCCGGCGGCGGCCCCACCGGCTTCTCCCCCTTCCTCTTCCTCTGCGGCCAGGGCACCTCCGTCAACGACTCCGCCTACCTCCTGGGCCTCTCCGACGACGAGCCGCATCGAGTGGTGCTGCGCAAGGGCGCGGTGGCCACGGGCCTGCCCGACGCGGATGGGCCCGGCGTCCTCCTCAAGTCCTCGGCCAGCTTCACCCAGGGCACCTGGCTGCACCTGCGGCTGGACGTCATCGTCAACGCCAACGGCGACGTCGTCCTCAAGGCCCTCCAGAACGACTTGGCCGCGCACCCGCTCGGCACGCCTCCAGACTGGCAGCCCGTGCCAGGCATGGCCGACTTCATCGACGACGCCCTCGGCATCAACTCCGGCAGCCAGCCCCTCACCTCCGGCCGTGGCGGATTCGGCTTCGCCGTGCGGGACGTCACGCGCCGGGCCTACTTCGACTCGCTCGAGCTGTCCCGGCAGGTGTGACGCCCATGGCCCTCACCGCCTTCACCAGCCGCCTGGGCCTGGGCCAGGGACGCATCAGGCCCCAGCGGGCCACGCCCGCCTCGGGCGAGTACCTCTTCGTCCTCGGCGACGAGGAGCCCGGGCGCCGATTCGAGCTGGCCCCTGGGGACTTCGCCGAGGTGACGCAAGCCGTGGACGTCACCGGCGTGGACCTGGTCCGCGCCGCCTTGCGCCTCCGTGTGCCTTCAGCAGCGCCGGCGGGCCTGGCCTGGGAGGTGTCCCTCGTCGTCGACGACGTGAAGTACGCCCGCTGCCTCGGGCGTCCCGGCCGCGAGCGCCTCGTCGGGGACATGGCCGCCAACGTCTCGAAGCTCTCCGGCGTCCACACGGTAGGCGTCCGCCTGGAGCTCGTTTCCCCGTGAGGTGTCGCTATGGCCACGGTTGAGCTGCCCACCCTCTACGTCGACACCATCTCCCTCTTCGCCGAGACGCACCGCCCCCTTCTCCTCAACCGCGCTCCGGGCCCAGGGGAGGAGGACGTCCCCGTCGACTCCGCGCTGGAGCTGGAGGTGGTGGACGTCGGCGTGGACGGCATTGCCCGGGCGACCACGCGCGTCTGGGTGGACGGAGTCCTCGCCTTCGCGGGCGGGGACAGCGTCGAGGTGCAACCCGCCTTCGCGGGGCCGCTGGCGGAGGTGACCCAGACGGTGGGCACTCTGCGGTTGGTGCTCCACCCGGCGGTGCCCCTGGCCAGCCAGGAAACCATCTCCGTGCGCGTCGTCTCGGCCACGGCCGGCGGCGAGCACCTGCTCGACGAGACCTACACCTTCACCGTGGAGGACCGCACTGCGCCCCGGCTCGTGGGCGTCCAGTCCCTGGCGCCGAAGTCCGTGCGCCTCGCCTTCGACGAGGACGTTCGGGTGCCGTCCTCAGCTCGCTTCACCCTCACGCCTCGCGGCGCGCCCGCCGTCCCGGTGGCAGCCCTCGGGGCCTCGGCGGACGGCCCCCTCGTCCACCTCGTCCTCGACACGGAGCTGACGCCGGACGTGGTGTACGAAGTGCGCGTGGAGGGCGTGACGGACGCGCACGGCAACCCGGTGCTCGCTCCCTACCACCGCGCCACCTTCAAGGGCTTCCGTCCAGCCCGGCCGCCCTCCCGGAGCTTCCAGCTCTGGCACATGCTGCCGGGCCACAACCGCCGCGACGACGTGACGGGCGACCTGCACCGCTTCATCGCCTGCCTCCAGGAAGTGACGGATTTGCTCCTCGCGGACTTGGACGCGTTCCCCGACGTCTTTGACTTGGAGCGCGCGCCCGAGGCCTTCCTGGACGCCATCCTCCAGGACTTGGGCAACCCCTTCGCCTTCGAGCTGGACGTCCTCGCCCGGCGCCGGCTGGCCTCCGTCCTCGTGGAGATGTACCAGCAGAAGGGCACGGCCCTGGGCCTGCGCAACGCCATCCGCTTCTTCCTCGGGATTGAGGTGCGGGCCATCTCCCCCTTCGCCTCGGACACCCTTGTGCTGGGCGAGTCCGAGCTGGGCGTGGACTGGGTGCTGGGCCCTTCGGAGCGCTTCGCCCGCTATGCCTTCAACGTCGAGGTGGAGCGCCTCCTCTCTCCGGCGGAGCGTCAGCGCCTGCGCACCCTCGTCGAGTACCTCAAGCCCGCGCACACCCACTTCGTTGACTTGGTGGAGCCCCTGCCGCCCATTCTCCCGGAGCATTGGGAGCTGGGGCTCAGCGAACTGGGCGAGACGACGACGCTGCACTGACGTCCGCCTGGCATGTCCCCGATTTCTCGCACCGTGCCTTTGCCTTCTTCTGGAGGGCGCAGGCATGAGCAACCGGCTGGATTTTTTCTTCAGGCAGAAGGTGACGGAGGCCGAGTTGGACTTGGCCTTCGCGCAGTTGGAGCAGGCGGACAGAAACCTCGCCTCGGACTTGGGTGTCCACGGCGTCATCTCCGGGGCCGTTCCCGCGCCGCACGCCCCCGTGCCCAGCCTCTCCGTCGACCTGACGGCCCCGGGCCGCGCCTACGACAACCTCGGCCAGCGCATCTTCTTCGGCACCGGGCAAACGGTGGACTGCGCGGTGGACTTGTCGGGCATCCCCACCGACGTCTCCACCTCGGGCAGCGAGCGGTGGGTGGGCATCTTCCTGCGCTTCACCCGCCTGCTGTCCGAGCCGCGCACGGACGGCAACTCTCAGCAGGTGTACTTCCGCCGCGACGAGTCCTTCGAGTTGGTGGTGCGCCAGGCGCCGGAGGGCCCCGTCGGCCAGGCGCCCAAGCCCGCCCTTCCGCAAGACGAGCTGCTGCTGTGTGACGTCAGGCGCCGCCCCGGGCAGACGCAGATTCTCGCCGCGGACTTGGACACCTCTCGACGCCAGGCCTTCATCTTCGCCCGGGGAACCTCCGTCGCCGTGGAGAGCGGCACCTGGGACGTCCTGAGCCCCAACGCGGACACGGTGCAGGCGACATTGGACGAGGTGGACGCCGAGCTGGCCGGGCACTTCTCCGGCGCCACCCGGAGGCACGAGGCCGACGCCGTGGACTACGCGCCCCATGGCTTCATCACCTCCACCACCGTGCAGGAGGCCGTGGACGAAGTCGCGGACAAGCTCTCCTCGGCCGCTGCTGGCACACCGGGCGCCTCCCGCGTGGGTGCGGACGCGGTGCCCGGCACGCCCAACCTCCTGCCGGCAGGCACCGTGGACGCGCAGCTCTCCTCGCTGCTGGGCTTCCTCAACGCCCACCAGGGCGCGGCCACCGGGGCCCACCACGCCAGCGCCATTGGCGCCTCGCCGCATGGCTACGTCAGTGCCACCAGCGTGCAGGCCCAACTCCAGGAGGTCGTCACCCGCCTCGGCGAGACGACTGCCGGAAGCCCGGGGGCGTCTCGCGTCGGAGGAGACGCGCTGGCCGGGACGCCCCATGCCCTTCCCGCCAGCAGCCTGCGGCAGCAGGTGGCCGCGCTGCTGGGCTTCCTCAACGGGCACGTCACCCAGGGAGCGGGGGCCCACGCGGCCTCCGCCGTCTCCGTCGCGGACACGGGCGACCTCCTCACGGCAGGCACAGTGGAAACCGCCCTCGCCGAAGTCCTCGGGGCCTTCAGCGGCGGTCACTTCCGCGACAACGAGACGTCAGCGGGCCAGCACAAGGCCATCCTCCAGCCCGTCCTGGGCGCCGGTCGCGTCCTTCTCCTCGACACCCAGGGCGCAGGCGGCGCAGCCGCGAGGCTGCGTCTCTACGCCGACAGCGACTCGGTGTGGTTCACCCTCAACGCCGCCTGGAATGGGAGCGCCTGGGCCCGCGACACCACCGGGGCGGCGGCGGGCGGTTTCCGCCTCTCACGCAACGAGGCCGAGTTCCTCCATGACGCCAGCCTCACCGCCACCTTCGCCTCCTGGACGCGCACGTTGCGACTCCCGCTGAGTAGCACCGCCAGCAACACCTCTTTCGAGTTGGCAGGCAGCGTGCGCGAGGTGGGCCGGCTCGGCTTCCAGTACAGCAACAGCGACACCGTCGCGCACGACAACCTGTCCGGCGGCGGCTCGGTGACGTTCCGCAGTCGCTTTCCCACCGCGCCCTCCTCCATCACCCTCAGCCCCTACGCCACCAGCGGAAGCTTCGTCGGCAACCCCACCGTCATGGTGCCGGACAGAGACGGCTTCGCCTTCTACAGCCACCAAAACCTCCAAGGCCTCGCCGCGACGTACTGGTTCGGCTCGTACACCGCTGTCGCGTGAGGACGCCCATGGCCATCCACGAAGTCACCGCCGAGGACGTGCTTCAGCGCTGCGCCCGGTGCGACAGCGGCAATCGCCTCTCCCTCGACTCCCTGGAGGTGGGCGTCGCCCGCCGCGAGGACGTGGATGACGGCCTCGTCCAACTCCCTCCCTGTCCCGCCTGCCGCTCCACCGAGTTCCTCATCCGCGCCGCCGAGAGCGAGCCGGCGCATCCGGCGCCAGGAAGCTTCGGGCACCTGCACCGACTCCTCGTCGGCCATGTGCACGCAGAGCTCGTCCAGCGCGGACGCCTGCATACGGTGCTCAAGCCCAAGGGGGGCGGTGCCGGCAAGGTGGTGGTGCGGCCCCTGTCGCAGGAGGCTCGCGAGCGCTGGTTCCCCCGGGGCCTCCGAATCGCGGTGCCCCCCGACGAGCAGCCCCGCGCCCCGGGAGAGTCCAGTCAATAGGCATACACTGCCAGCAAACACCCCTGCGCCCGCCATGCCCAGGGGTGTCCAAAATCCCTCTCTCCTCGACTTGATCTGTCTCGAAGACAGAGCGTGTATGTCTTCGCGCGCCACCCAACTGCGCGCCAGGGAGACACCTATGGTTATCGGCACCGACACCATCTACCTCGGCAACGAAATCCCCGGCCTCCGGGGGCAGAAGGTCCGCATCTTCGCGGTGTTGCGCGGCGGCCTCCGCCCAGACGCCAACCCGGACGCGGACGACTACTACGTGAATGACGACGAGAAGCTGGCGCGCCTCGGGGGCGTCACGGCCGAGGATTGCATCGACGCTGCTCCCATTCACCCGGGCGGAACCACCTCCTTCGTGCATGTCGACCCGCGCGCCGTCGACTTGGAGTGCTTCGCGCATCTGCGCAATCCCAGCGCACAATGACTTGCCATGCGCGCGAAACAGAGCGCGTATGTCTCACGCGCGCCACCCAAGGCGCACGAAAGGACAAACAATGACACCCCGCAAGCCCCGCCCCGCCAACGCCTCGAAGCCCGCCCAGGCGCCCGCAGAGACCCTCGAGCGCATTGCGCGCGAGGAAATGGAC
>NZ_VIFM01000176.1 GCF_006636215.1 Myxococcus llanfairpwllgwyngyllgogerychwyrndrobwllllantysiliogogogochensis
ACCCCCTCCCGCGGAGGCCCAGGCGGAGCCCACGCCCGCCGAGGCGCCGGCGCCCCAGGCCACCACCGACGCGACGTCAGCCGGAGAGCTCGCCGCCGAGAAGCCCACGGCGAAAGAGGCGGCCAAGAACCCCGAGGAGATGGCGGGCACCACCGAGGTCGTCGACACCCGCCCGCCGCCCGTCACCCGGCCCAGCCTGGCCGTGGGCAACGAGACGTTCTACGTGAAGCCCGTGCTCGCGCTCGCGGGCGGGCTCCACGTGGAGAACCTCATCCAGACGCTCAACCGCAACCGGGAGAGCCGCGCGACGACGGTGGCCCTCACCCGCTTCGGCTTCGAGGGACGCCTGGGGCAGTACGTCTCCTTCCGCAGCGAGTTCGAGCGCAACATCCGCGCGCACGGCTCCGGCGTGTGGGAAGGCACCGCGTCCTTTAGCGTGAGGGACCAGGTCATCCGGCTCCAGCGCTGGGGCGTGACGCTGGAGGCCGGCATCATCGTGGACCCGGCCAGCGTGGACTTCATCTCCACGCACATCGCGGACACGCTGCTGGCGGACAAGTACACGCGAGACCCGCTGCTCTACAGCGGCTTCAACCGGGGCCAGGGCGCGCAGGCCGCCTACGAGTGGAACGGCTTCCGCCTGGGCATGGGCTTCACCGCGGCCAACCCGCTGAGCACCTCCAGCTCCTACCAGGTGGGCGGCTCGTTCGGTGGAGGCAGCCGCTTCTGGGAGCGCCCGCTGGCCAACTACCGCAATGGCCAGCCCGATGATGACCTGCACTTCCAGGTCCTCAGTCCCTCGCTGTCGTACTCGCACGAGCTGTTCGAGGCGAAGGCCATGGCCCAGGTCTTCGACGTGAACTACCAGACGACGTCGCGCACGGACCCGCTCCTGCACGGCAACAACCTGCGCGGCAACCTGCTGTTCAAGCTGCACGCCAATGTGGGCATCCCGCTGTTCATCACCCCGTTCTTCAACTTCGCGCGCGTCCAGAACGACGTGACGAACAGCACGCCGGGCTTCGCCGACCAGCTCCTGGGCACCCACTACACCGCCACCAGCCTGGGCGCGGGCGTGGACGTCAACCTCCACGGGCGCTCGGGCATCGGCGTGCAGTTCAACCGCGTCGCGGACCGCTCGCCGTCCTTTGTCGCGGCCACCGGGGACGCGCCAGCTCGGGAGCCCGTCACCCGGACGACGCAGACCTTCCTCAACATCGGTGGCACCTACTGGTTCACCGAGGACGTGGCGATTGGCGGCCGGTACGCGCGCTATCAGAAGAAGCAGGACGGCGTCGCAGACGAGATTGACGCGTCCTACTTCCTGACGCTCCGCCTCCAGCTCTAGCCCGCTCGCCGACGTACGCCACGCAGCCCGAGGTCCAGCCCAGAGGAGCAGCCCCCATGGAAGCACCGGCGCACGAGCAGCGGGACTCCATCCTGAAGGTGGCGGTGGCCAGCTTCATCGGCACCGCCATCGAGTGGTACGACTTCTTCCTCTACGGGACGGCGGCGGCGTTGGTGTTCAACCGCCTGTTCTTCCCGTCGTTCGACCCGCTCACCGGGACGATGGCGGCCTTCGGCACCTTCGCCGTGGGCTTCATCGCCCGGCCCCTGGGCGGGGTCGTCTTCGGGCATTACGGAGACAAGCTGGGCCGCAAGGCGATGCTCAGCGCGACGCTCATGTTGATGGGGGTGGCCACCTTCGCGGTGGGCCTGCTGCCCACGTACGACACCGTGGGCGCCTGGGCTCCCGCGCTGCTCGTCCTCTTGCGGCTCATCCAGGGCTTCGGACTGGGCGGCGAGTGGGGCGGCGCGGTGCTGATGGCGGTGGAGCACGCCCCCGCGCATCGCCGGGGTTTCTACGGGAGCTGGCCGCAGATGGGCGCACCCGCGGGCCTGCTCGTGGCCACGGCGGTGTTCAGCTACTTCTCGCGGATGCCCGACGCCGCGTTCCTCGCGTGGGGCTGGCGTGTCCCCTTCCTGCTGAGCGCGGTGCTCATCGGCATGGGCGTGTTCATCCGTCTCAAGGTCGCGGAGTCGCCCATCTTCAAGGCGCGCCCGAAGCAGGAGGCCGCGGAGAGCCTCCCGGTGATGAACGCGCTTCGCCAGTACCCCCGGCAGATCCTCCTCGCGATGGGGGCACGCTTCGCGGAGAACGGCTTCTTCTACATCATCACCACGTTCGTCCTCTCCTACGGCACGGAGCGGCTGGGGCTGCCACGCACCACGCTGCTCAACGGCGTGCTCATCGCCACGTCCGTCCACCTGGTGGCGATTCCCGCGTTCGGCGCGGCGTCGGACCGCTTCGGCCGACGTCCCGTCTACCTCGCCGGCGCGCTGGGCTGTGGGCTGATGGCCTTCCCCTTCTTCTGGCTCCTCGACACGAAGGAGACGGGGCTCATCTGGCTGGCGATCACCCTGGGCATCATCGCCCACGCGGCCATGTACGGCCCGCAGGCCAGCTTCTTCTCGGAGCTGTTCGGCACTCGCGTGCGCTACAGCGCGGCCTCGCTCGGCTACCAGATGGCGTCGGTGTTCGCCGGAGGCCTGTCGCCCGTCATCGCCACCGCGCTGCTGGCCCGCTCCGGTGGACAGGCGTGGCCAGTGTCGCTCTACATGGTGGCCCTGGCCGTCGTCACGCTCGTCTCCGTCTGGCTGTCCGCGGAGACCTACCGCGCCCAGCTCACGGAGACGCCCCCCACCGGGGACTCGCTCAGCGAGCCGTCCAGCCGCAGTCCATCACCTGCGCGGACCCCGTGATGCCCCCCGCGGCGTCCGAGCACAGGAAGCCGATATAGGCGGCGACCTCCTCGGGCTCCAACAGCCGCTTCACCGCCGCGGGCGCGAGCATGATCTTCTCCACGACCTCCGCTTCGGTGAGGCCGTGGATTCGCGCCTGGTCGGCGATCTGCTTCTCCACCAACGGCGTGCGCACGTAGCTGGGGCACACGGCGTTCACCGTGACGCCCCGGTCCGCGGCCTCCAGCGCCACCGTCTTCGTCAGGCCCATCAGCCCATGCTTCGCGGACACGTACGCCGACTTGTACGGCGAGGCGACCAGCCCATGGAGCGACGACACGTTGATGATGCGTCCCCACTTCCGGGCATACATCAGCGGCAGCGCGTGCCGCGTCAGCACGAAGGGCCCCACCAGCATGATGCGGATGAGCTGCTCCCAGCGCTCCTCGGGGAACTCCTCCACCGGCGCCACGTGCTGCACGCCCGCGTTGTTCACCAGGATGTCCAGCCGCCCCCACTCCCGCTCGGCCCGCTCCACCAGCGCCCGACAGTCCTCGCGCGACGACACGTCCGTGCGCTGGAAGAGCGCCCCTGGCAGTCGCGCCGCGGCCTGGACCCCCGCCACCTCGTCCAGGTCCGCCAACAACACCTTCATCCCCTGGGCGGCCAGCGACTCCGCCACCGCGAGACCGATGCCGTGCGCGGCCCCCGTCACCACCGCGCATCGACCTGAAGGTGAATTCATGTTCATGTCTCCATCGTGACGGAACCCGGCGCGCGGGGCAATGCCGTGGGAGCGCGCGGCCCATGCCGCACCCCGCCTTGAAGCGCCTGACGCATTCGGGCGAAGGTGGAGGTCTCCATGGCGGAAAGTTCATCTCGCGCGAGGACGGCTGGAGCATGGCGAAGCTGGCCCCGCTCGCTCATCCTGGCGTTGGGGCTGGGCATCCTCGTCTCGCTGCCGTCCTTGCGCGTGGGACTGCTGCTCGATGACCTGGTGCACCGGCTCGCCCTCTCCGGACAGGTGGCGTCCCTGGGTGACTGGGGACCGCTGACGCTCTACGAGTTCGTGGGCGGCCCGCGCACGGACCCGGCCCGCTTGAGGGAGTCCGGGCTCTTGCCCTGGTGGGCGTCGGACTCGCTGTCGGTGCGCTTCTTCCGTCCCCTGCCCAGCGCGCTGCTCACCGCCGACGCGTGGCTCTTCGACGACGCCCCCTTCCCCGCGCACCTGCACAGCCTCGCCTGGTTCCTGGCACTGGTGACGCTGGTCGGCTGGCTGCACCGGCGGCTGTTGCCACCTTCGCTGGCCGCGCTGGCCACGGTCCTCTACGCGGTGGCCGCCGCGCACCTGTTCCCGGTGGCCTGGCTCGCCGCGCGCCACCCGCTCGTCTCCGCGCTCCTGGGACTGCTCGCCCTGGCCGCCCACCTGCGCTACCGCGAAGAAGACTGGAAGCCCGGCCGAGTCCTCGCGCCGCTCGCACTGGTGGCCGCGTTGTTCTCCGGCGAGGCCGCGCTGGGCGCGGTGGGGCTCATCGGTGCCTATGAGGTCTTCGGCCGCCGCGAGGGGTGGCGCCAGTGCGCGCGGCGGCTCACGCCCTACGCACTGCTCGTCACGGCCTACCTCTTCTTCTATGCGAGTCAGGGCTACGGCGCGCGCGGCAGCGGCGGCTATCTGGACCCGATTGGCGCGCCCGGGGCCTTCCTCGCCACCCTCCTCCAGCGCGTGTGCATCCTCGTGGGGGAGCTGGTGGTGGCCACGCCGTCCGACGCGGCCTCGGGAACCCCAGAGCTGCACTCCGGCTTCGCGGCCTGGGGCGCGCTCGCCACCGTGGGCGCGCTGCTGATGCTGCGCGCCCTCCAGTCGCGCCTGTCCGAACAGGAGCGCGGCACCCTGCGCTGGCTGTTGCCCGGGGGCCTGGCGGCCACGATTCCCGGCGCGGCGGGAATCATCGGAGGACGCGTCCTCATGGTGCCGCTGCTCGCGGGGAGCGCACTGGTCGCGGTGCTCATCCTCCGGGGTTGGGCGGCGGCGCGCGAGGCCACCCTCCCTCGCCGCCACCAGCTCCTGCTCCGGTCCGCTGTCGTGGTGCTCGTGCTGGGCCACTGCGTGCTGGGCCCCTTGTTCCGGGTGGGCCTGGGCGTGGCGCTGGGCCGCATCGCGGAGGCGCAGTGGCGCATCGCCCGCGAGGCCCCGCCCTGCGCGGGGACAATGGTCATGGTGGCCGCCGCGGACCCGAGCATCTCGCTCTACGTGCCCGCCGCCATGCTGCTCCAGGGCCGCGCCCCTCGCCTCTACCGGCTGCTCAGCGCCGCGCCACACGACCATGTCCTCGAGCGGACCTCCCCGGAGGCGTTCGACCTCGTCGTGAGCGGCACACCGCGACACCCGGGGTTCTGGGAGCTGGTCAATCGGGACACGCCGCCGCCCATCGGCACGAAGCTGCGGCTGGGGGACCTGAACGTCACGGTGCTGGAGTCGAACGAAGGGGGCTTCACGCGCGTGCACTTCGACTTCGGAAAGGCCCTGGAGTCGACCGAGCTCTGCTTCGTCACGTGGAGCGGAGACGGGCTGCGCGCGCTCACGCTTCCGCCTCCTGGCGAACACCTCGCTCTGCCTTACAGCCGAGGGCCAGCGGGGCTTTGAACACTCCAGTGCCGACGGCTGTGCGTGAGCCGACGCGGCGCTGGGAATCCTTTTGCCTGTCATGCGGGAACGGGGCCGGATTCGCGGCACTCCACCCTTGCCCCCATCGGCCCCATGACCCCACTTCGCTTCCTTCGTCTCGCGCCGCTGCTCGCGTGCGCTCCGCTGTGCCTCGTCGCCTGCAATGACGACGACGGTGATGACTCCGTCGTGCCGGGCGCCGCCCAGTTCAAGGTGATGACCCGCAACCTCTACCTCGGCGGCAACATCGAGCTGCTCGCCACGGCGCAGACGCCCCAGCAGATTCCCGCCATCGCCGCGCAGCTCTACACGACGGTGCAGGCGACGAACTTCCCCGAGCGCGCCAAGGCCATCGCGGACGAAATCCAGAGCACCAACCCGGCCCTCGTCGGCCTGCAGGAAGTCTCCCTCTACCGGACCCAGAGCCCGAGCGACTTCGCCTCCAACCCGGTGCCCAACGCGCAGACCGTGACGTACGACTTCCTGGCCATCCTGCTGGCGGAGCTGCAGAGCCGGGGGCTCAACTACCGCGCCGCCGCGACGGTGCAGAACGCGGACGCGGAGGTCCCCGCGGCGCTCGCGGGCAATGCAACGGACCTCACGGACGTGCGGCTCACGGACCGGGACGTCATCCTGGCGCGCGGTGACGTGCAGATCGCCAACGTGGTGACGGGCAACTACGCCTATGCCCAGGAGGTGCCCGTGGGCGGCGCGTCGATTCGCTTCCTGCGTGGCTTCAACAAGCTGGACGCCACGGTGGACGGCGCGCGCATCACCTTCGTCAACACCCACCTGGAGACGTTGCGGCCCGGCAACGAGAACCAGGCCACGGAGCTGGCCGCCCTCGTCAACACCTATGACCGGCCGCTCATCGTCGTCGGAGACCTGAACACCGGACCGGGCGCGGCCACCACCGGCTATCCCACCATCGTCGGCCCGGGGACGGGGCTCGTGGATGCATGGTCCACGGTGGGCACGGGTGACGGCTTCACGTGCTGCTTCAGCGAGACGGTGAACGACGCCAACACGGATGCGCTCGACGAGCGCATCGACCTGGTGCTGTACGCCGGGGACAACGTCAATCCCCAGTCCGCGGTGGTGGTGGGCACCCTGATTGACGACCGCACGAACTCCGGCCTCTGGCCGTCGGACCACGCGGGCCTGGTGGTGGAGTTCCGGGTGGACGACTGACCCTGGAGACACAGGGGGCTGGAGGTCTCCCGAGGCAGGGAGTATTCAGCCCCCGACATGTCTCTACGCCTCGTCAAACGGCTCGCGCGGGACTGGTTCCTCCTGGGGATGCTCGGTGCCGTCGGGCTCGCCCTCCTCTTCCCGGACTTCGGCCGGTCCGGCGGCGCGATGCATGCCGACGTCGTCACCAACGTCGGCATCTTCGCCGTGTTCTTCCTCCACGGGCTGGGCATGCCCATGGCCCAGCTCAGGGCCGGGGCGCTCCAGTGGCGCCTGCACGTGCTGGTGCAGTCGTTCACCTTCGGGGTGTTCCCCGCCCTCTGGCTCGTGCTCAACCTCGTCTTCGGGGCGTGGGTGCCGGCGGACGTGTCGCTCGGCTTCCTGTTCCTGTGCGCGGTGCCGTCCACCATCTCCTCGTCCGTGGCGATGACGGGCGTCGCCCGGGGCAACGTGGCGGGGGCCATCTTCGACGCGAGCCTGTCCAGCCTGCTCGGCATCTTCCTCACGCCGCTCATCGTCGGGCTTCTGGCGCGCACCACCGGGCAGTCGCTCTCGCTGGGGGACGCCATCCTCAAGCTGTCCCTGCTGCTGCTCCTGCCGCTGGCGCTGGGGCAGCTCGCACGGCCGCTGCTCGGCGCGTTCTTCGCCCGCTACCGCAAGTACACCAACGGCGTGGACCGGCTGTTCATCCTGGTGCTCGTCTACGCCTCGTTCTGCGACTCCGTCGCGTCCGGCATCTTCAGTCGCCATGGCGGCGCCATCGTCGCGCTCATCCTGGGGGGCGCGGTGCTCATCCTCGCCACCGTGCTGACCCTCAGCACCCTGACGGCGCGCAGACTGCGGTTCTCCACGGAGGATGAGATCGCCGCGGTCTTCTGCGGTTCGAAGAAGACGCTGGCCTCGGGGGTGCCCATGGCGCGGCTCCTCTTTGGCGCGCACCCTGGATTGGGGCTCATCGTCCTGCCCCTCATGTTCTACCACCAGCTCCAGCTGCTCGTCTGCTCGGTCCTGGCGGAGCGCTATGCGGCGCGCCCACCGGCGCCGTGAGCCAACTGGTTGCCTGAGTCAACGGCTTCCCCGACAATGACCTCGAACGGCACGGCGCCTTGGAGACAGGACTGAATGGCACAGACTCGACGGGACCAAGGCGTGGCGGCGGTGCGGCACTTCAATCGCTTCTACACGCAGAAGATTGGCGTGCTGGACGAGGGGCTCTTGAACAGCGAGTTCTCGCTGACCGAGGCCCGCGTCATCTACGAGCTGTTCCACCGGGAGACCCCCACCGCGGCGGAGCTGAGCCGCGAGCTGGCGTTGGACCCGGGCTACCTCAGCCGCCTGCTCCGCAACTTCGGAACGCAGGGGCTCATCGAAAAGGTGACCTCCGCGACGGACGGTCGCCAGCACCTGGTGCGCCTGACGGCGAAGGGAGAGCAGACCTACGAGCGGCTCAACAGCCGCTCCCACGACTCCATCCGCGCGCTCATCTCCCCGCTGAAGACCGACGCGCGCCAGCGGCTCCTCGATGCCATGCAGACCATCCAGGAGCTGCTGGGTGAGAAGCCCCCTGCGTCGAGCGCCGACGTCGTGCTGCGCCCCCACCGCCCTGGGGACATCGGCTGGGTCATCCACCGGCACGGCGTGCTGTACAGCCAGGAGTACGGCTGGGACGAGCGCTTCGAGGCGCTGGTCGCCAGCGTCGCCGCGAAGTTCATCCTGGAGCAGGAGCCCGCCCGGGAGCGCTGTTGGATCGCCGAGGTGAATGGGCGAAGTGTCGGCTCCGTGTTCCTGGTCCGGGACACGAAGACGGTGGCGAAGCTGAGGCTGCTGTTGGTGGAGCCCTCGGCGCGCGGGCTGGGCATCGGTACCCGGTTGGTGGACGCGTGTGTGACCTTCGCCCGTGAAGCCGGTTACCGGAAGGTGCGACTGTGGACGGACAGCCAGCTCCATGCCGCGCGTCGCGTCTACGAGGGCGCCGGCTTCGCGCGCGCCAGCGCGGAACCCCACGAGGAGTTCGGAGAGGGACTCATCGGCGAGACGTGGGAGCTGAAACTCTGACGAACGAGGCGGCCTCCCCGGAAGGAAGCCGCCTCAGGTGACTGCGCCTTTAGCGGTGGGAGCAAGGCCCCACCGTGCCGGGGAGGCACGGGACTACAGCGGGCTCACGCAGGTGCAGGTGCTGGACGCGCCGTAGCAGGCGGCGCTGCTGCCAGCGGCCACCACCGAGTAGCAGGTGTTGTGGCCCGTGAGGACCTCGGTGTCCACGTAGCTGGTGCTCGTCACGGTGGCGACTCGCGCCTTGCCGTACGTGCAGCCGTTGACCCCGTCCGACTTCATCACCCAGTACTGCGTCGCACCAGCGACGGGGCCCCAGCTCAGCGAGACCTGTTCAGCGGCCGGTATCACGGTGACAGTGGGCTTCGCCGTGGGGCCACCCGTACACCCGCTATTCACCGGCCTGGACGTGGGACAGGCGATGTTGTGGCGGCTGAACGCGGCGTGGATGGCCGTCATGTGCGGCGTGCCATCGTTGATGTTGCCGTTGTCGTCATCCGCCGCCAGCCACTGCTTGTAGCCGTTGGTGGCCGCGCAGCCATCCGACGTGCCCGCGGTGCAGTTGCAGGCGTGCCACGAGCCGATGTTGCCACTGCCCTGGTAGAACACCTTGTTGCCGATGTTCTGCGCCGTGTTCCAGTCGTAGTTGAACGGCGCGGACAGGAGGTCGCGGGCGATGAAGTCCCACGCCGCCTGACGCACCGGAGACGCGGCGCAATGCACCTGCCGGCCGCACGGGCCCGTGCCAGAAAGGCAGCGGGTGCAGACGAAGTCCTGCGGCGTGGTGGGCGTGGGCGGATTGTGGCCCTCGTAGTCGGCGTCGCGGACGCCGGAGCAGTTGGTCGCGCACCAGGTTCCCGTCGGCGACTCGTTCACGTTGTAGCCCGTCCAATCCGCCGTCCTGCCGCAATTCTGGTTGAAGGTCTGGAAGAGGCCGTAGCCCACGCACGAGCTAGGAGACCTGCCAGTGGACACGGGGTCGAACGGCTGGCGGTACATGGCCGCGATGTCACCGTAGGCCTCGCTGGGGTTGCTCAGCGTGCCGGCCGTGTCGTTGTCGTCCATGCCGTGGCCCCACTCGTGGTCGAGCACGCCGCCAATCTCACCCGTATTCCGGCAGCCACCGCCGCTGCGGTAGAAGTTGACCGTGGAGCCGTTCCAGAAGGCGTTGCAGGTGTTGTTGAGGTTGACGTTGGCCGTCATGGACGCCTGCAGCCACGCATTGGAGGGCAGCCATCCACGGGCCAGCTCCTTGATGCGGTTCAGCTCGTAGAACGCGGTGCGGGTCGCCGCGGTGTTGCCACCAGCGGGAGTTCCGCAATCCCCATCGCCTGTCCCCAGTGAGATGTCGCCCCCCGGGGCCGTGGCGCTGACGCTGAGTGGACAGGTGGAAACGACGCGAAGGTAGCGGCCCGTCAGCGTCGTGGTCGCGATTTGGGGAGGAGGAGGAGGACTGAACACCCCATGGCCATCCGCGAAGACACCCGGCGCGACATCGGCCCAGGGCATGGGGTAGCGCGGCTGCATCGAGCCGCAGTACGAGCCCGCTGGACACGTCGCGGGCACGCCCGTGTTGGTGTACGGATAGACACCGCCGTTGACCGATGAGGCGTAGTGGTTGTCGTCCTCGAGCGCGAGCACTTCACCGGTGGCGGCATCCACCGTTACCTTCCAGCGCTCATGCTCACCCTGGAGTTGGAAGCCGTACGTCCACACCAGTTCGTGGCCCATGCCCTTCCCAAAGCCCGCGCCCGGAACGGAGACCGGCGCGACCTCCAGCGTGGGCGCCTGCCAGACGGCGGCCGGGCTCTCGTAGAGGCCGAAGCGCTCGTGCGCGACGACCATCGCCCGGTCCGCGTCCACCAGCGGCATGGGCGAGAGCGCCACGTTCGTCCACGACTCGGTGCCCAGCAGAATCAGGTTACCGTGGCTGATGGTGGCCGCCAGCCGTCCATGCCGGACCGGCACGCCCTGGTGCTGCTGGATGATGGAGACCTGCCACAGGTCCGGGGTGATCTGATCCACCCGGGCCTGGCCCAGTTGGAGCATGTCCACGCCCACCGCGGCGCGGTTGGCCTCCACGAACTTGTAGACGAGGTCGACGACGACGACGCCATCCACCTTGTCCACCGAACGCCCGAGCTGTCTGCCCAGGCTGCCCAGCGTCAGCTTGTTGCCCACGCCATTGCCCGGGATGAGTGGAACGGCGCCCTGGATGTTCGCCGCGGTGCCCGTGACGGAGTCGACGTAGATCTCGAAGTTGTTCCCGTTGCGAGCGAAGAAGTCGTCCCAGACCTTCGCTACATCCGGGCTCAGCTTGGGCAGGGCCTCTTTGAGCGGCACTTGCCCACTGGCCAAGGACAGCTCAGGCGTGAAGAACGCCTGACTTGCCAGTGAGCCCTTCGGAGGAGTGGCGGGGGGGGTGAATCCCCACGCCTGGGACGTCGCCATCACTGCCATACATACGGCGGCTTTCAAGACGCTGCGCATGCAGTGCTCCTTCAGATGAAGGACCAACAGGACTCAGCATTGGCCAGGTGCGGAAGTGCGAACCCACGAGGTGGCCTCTCCTGCAGGGAAGCCACCTCGAATGAATGCGCCGTCAACGGTGGGGAGCACCTTTTCAGCGTGCCCCCTCCGCGCCGACGCCCTGGGGCGCCGCGATGGACTACAGCGGGCTCGCGCAGGTGCAGGTGCTGGACGCGCCGTAGCAGGCGGCGCTGCTGCCCGCGGCCATCACCGAGTAGCAGGTGTTGTGGCCGGTGAGCACCTCGGTGTCCACGTAGCTGGTGATCGTCACGGTGGCGACGCGCGCCTTGCCGTACGTGCAGCCGTTGACGCCGTCCGACTTCATCACCCAGTACTGTGTCGCGCCGCTGATGGGGCTCCAGCTCAGAGAGACCTGTTCAGCGGTCGGTATCACGGTGACAGTGGGCGCCGCCGTCGGGCCACCCGTACATCCGCTGTTCACCGGCGCGGGCGTAGAACAGGCGATGTTGTGGCGGCTGAACGCGGCGTGGATGGCCGTCATGTGCGGCGTGCCATCGTTGATGTTGCCGTTGTCATCATCCGCTGCCAGCCACTGCTTGTAGCCGTTGGTGGCCCCGCAGCCATCCGACGTACCCGCGGTGCAGTTGCAGGCGTGCCATGAGCCGACGTTGCCACTGCCCTGGTAGAACACCTTGTTGCCGATGTTCTGCGCCGTGTTCCAGTCGTAGTTGAACGGAGGGAGCTGGAGGTCGCGGGCGACGAAGTCCCACGCCGCCTGACGTACTGGAGACCCGGCGCAATGCACCTGCCGGCTGCACGGGCCCGTGCCGTTGGAACAGCGGGTGCAGACGAAGTTCTGCGGCGTGGTGGGCGTCGGCGGGTTGTGGACCGCGTAGTCGGCATCGCGGACGCCCGAGCAATTGGTCGCGCACCACGCGGCCCCGGTCTGCGCCTCGGTCACGTTGTAGCCCGTCCCATCCGCCGTCATCCCGCAACCATTGTTGAGGGTCTGGAAGAAGCCGTACCCCACGCACGAGGCAGGTGACCTGCCGGTGGTCGCTGTGGATGCGGGGTTGAACGGCTGGCGGTACATGGCCGCGATGTCACCGTAGGCCTCGCTGGAGTTGCTCAGCGTGCCGGCCGTGTCGTTGTCGTCCATGCCGTGGCCCCACTCATGGTCGAGCACGGCGCCAATCTCACCCGTGTTTCGGCAGCCACCGCCGCTGCGGTAGAAGTTGACCGTGGAGCCGTTCCAGAAGGCGTTGCAGGTGTTGTTGATGTTGACGTTGGCCGTCATGGACGCCTGCAGCCACGCATTGGAGGGCAGCCATCCACGGGCCAGCTCCTTGATGCGGTTCAGCTCGTAGAACGCGGTGCGGGTCGCCCTGGTGTTTCCACCGTCGGGAGTTCCGCAAACACCATCGACTATCCCCAGAGAGATGTCGCCCCCCGGGCCCGTGGCGCTGACGCTGAGCGGACAGGTGGAAACGACGCGAAGGTAGCGGCCCGTCAGCGTCGTGGTCGCGATTTGGGGAGGACTGAACACCCCATAGCCATCCGCGAAGACACCCGGCGCGACATCGGCCCAGGGCATGGGGTAGCGCAGCTGCATCGAGCCGCAGAACGAGCCCGCGGTGCATGGCGAGGGCACGCCCGTGTTGGTGTACGGATAGACACCGCCGTTGACCGATGAGGCGTAGTGGTTGTCGTCCTCGAGCGCGAGCACTTCACCGGTGACCGCATCCACTGTCACCTTCCAGCGCTCATGCTCATCCTGGAGTTGGAAGCCGTACGTCCACACCAGTTCGTGGCCCATGCCCTTGCCGAAGCCCGCGCCCGGAATGGAGACCGGCGCGACCTCCAGCGTGGGCGCCTGCCAGACGGCGGCCGGGCTCTCATAGAGGCCGAAGCGCTCGTGCGCGACGACCATCGCCCGGTCCGCGTCCACCAGCGGCATGGGCGAGAGCGCCACGTTCGTCCACGACTCGGTGCCCAGCAGAATCAGGTTACCGTGGCTGATGGTGGCCGCCAGCCGTCCATGCCGGACCGGCACGCCCTGGTGCTGCTGGACGATGGAGACCTGCCACAGGTCCGGGGTGATCTGATCCACCCGGGCCTGTCCCAGTTGGAGCATGTCCACGCCCACCACGTCGCGGTTGGCCTCCACGAACTTGTAGACGAGGTCGACGACGACGACGCCATCCACCTTGTCCACCGAACGCCCGAGCTGCCTGCCCAGGCTGCCCAGCGTCAGCTTGTTGCCCACGCCATTGCCCGGGATGAGTGGAACGGCGCCCTGGATGTTCGCCGCGGTGCCCGTGACGGAGTCGACGTAGATCTCGAAGTTGTTCCCGTTACGAGCGAAGAAGTCGTCCCAGACCTTCGCCACACCGGGGCTCAGCTTGGGCAGGGCCTCGTTCAGAGGCACCTGACCACTGGCCAGCGACAGCTCAGGCTTGAAGAACGCCTGGCTCGCCAGTGAGCCCTTGAGGGGAGCGGCGGGGGGGTCGAATCCCCACGCCTGGGACGTCGCCATCACTGCCATGAATACGGCGGCTTTCACGACGCTGTGCATGTCGTGCTCCTTCACGTCACAGGGAATCAGCATGAAGAGGCGGCCTCCATGGAGAAGGCCGCCTCGGAACCACTTGCCGTCAACCGCGGGAGCGCCCCATTCCAGCGCGCTCCCGCCGTGCCGGTGATGTCCCGGTGAGCCGCCGGACTACAGCGGGCTCACGCAGGTGCAGGTGCTGGACGCGCCGTAGCAGGCGGCGCTGCTACCCGCTGCCACCACCGAGTAGCAGGTGTTGTGGCCGGTGAGCACCTCGGTGTCCACGTAGCTGGTGCCCGTCACGGTGGCCGCGCGGGCCTTGCCGTACGTGCAGCCGTTGATGCCATCCGACTTCATCACCCAGTACTGCGTCGCGCCGCTGACGGCGCCCCAGCTCAGCGAGACCTGACCCGTGGCCGGCGTCACCGAAACGGTCGGCGCCGCCGTCGGGCCGCCCGTACAGCCGCTGTTCACAGCCACCGGCGTGGCACAGGCGATGTTGTGGCGGTTGAACGCGGCGTAGATGGCCGTCATGTGCGGCGTGCCATCGTTGATGTTGCCGTTGTCGTCATCCGCCGCCAGCCACTGCTTGTAGCCGTTGGTGGCCGCGCAGCCATCCGACGTGCCCGCGGTGCAGTTGCAGGCGTGCCACGAGCCGATGTTGCCGCTGCCCTGGTAGAACACCTTGTTGCCGATGTTCTGCGCCGTGTTCCAGTCGTAGTTGAACGGAGCGGACCGCAGGTCGCGGGCGATGAAGTCCCACGCCGCCTGACGCACCGGAGACGCGGCGCAGTGCGTCTGCCGGCCGCACGGCCCCGTGCCGGTGGAGCAGCGGGTGCAGACGAAGTTCTGCGGCGTGGTGGGCGTCGGCGGGCTGTGGGCCGCGTAGTCAGCGTCGCGGACACCGGAGCAGTTGGTCGCGCACCAGGTCGCTCCCGTCTGCGCCTCATTCACATTGTAGCCCGTCCCATCCGCCGTCATCCCGCAACCATTGTTGAGGGTCTGGAAGAAGCCGTACCCCACGCACGACGCGGGAGACCGGCCACTGGTGGGAGTGGCGGCGGGGTTGAACGGCAGGCGGTACATGGACGCGATGTCGGCGTAGGCCTCGCTGGAGTTGCTCAGCGTGCCGGCCGTGTCGTTGTCATCCATGCCGTGGCCCCACTCGTGGTCGAACACGGCGCCAATCTCACCCGTGTTCCGGCAGCCACCGCCACTGCGGTAGAAGTTGACCGTGGAGCCGTTCCAGAAGGCGTTGCAGGTGTTGTTGATGTTGACGTTGGCCGTCATGGACGCCTGCAGCCACGCGTTGGTGGGCAGCCAGCCACGGGCCAGCTCCTTGATGCGGTTCAGCTCGTAGAACGCGCTGCGGGTCGCCGCGGTGTTGCCACTCGTGGGCGTGGGGCACGTGATGATTCCGGTCCCGAAGTTGATGTCACCCGTGCCGGTGCCGCTGATGGCGCCGCACGTGTCGACGATTCGGATGTAGCGGCCCGCGAGCGTCGTGGTCGTCGTCCCGGACGTATAGTTATAGACGCCGTAGCCGTCCGTGAAGACGTTCGTCCCGACGTTGGCCCAGGGCATGGGGTAGTTGGGCTGCAGGACGCCGCAGAACGAGCCCGCCGGGCAACCCGGGGGCGAACCCGTGTTGGTGAACGGGTAGACGCCGCCCTTCACCGACTGGTCGAAGTAGTGGTTGTCGTCCTCCAGTGCGAGCACGTCACCGGTGGCGGCATCCACCGTCACCTTCCAGCGCTCGCTCTCGTTCTGGAGCTGGAAGCCGTACGTCCACACGAGCTGGTGGCCCATGCCCTTGCCGAAGCCCGCGCCCGGAATGGAGACCGGCGCGACCTCCAGCTTGGGCGCCTGCCAGACGTCGGCCGGGCTCTCGTAGAGGCCGAAGCGCTCGTGCGCGACGACCATCGCCCGGTCCGCGTCCACCAGCGGCATGGGCGAGAGCCCCACGTTCGTCCACGACTCGGTGCCCAGGAGAATCAGGTTACCGTGGCTGATGGTGGCTGCCAGCCGTCCATACCGGACGGGGATGCCCTGGTGCTGCTGGACGATGGAGACCTGCCACAGGTCCGGGGTGATCTGATCCACCCGGGCCTGTCCCAATTGGAGCATGTCCACGCCCACCGCGTCGCGGTTGGCCTCCACGAACTTGTAGACGAGGTCGGCGACGACGCCGCCATCCACCTTGTCCACCGAACGCCCGAGCTGCCTGCCCAGGCTGCCCAGCGTCAGCTTGTTGCCCACGCCATTGCCCGGGATGAGCGGAATGGCGCCCTGGATGTTTGCTGCGGTACCCGTGACGGAGTCGACGTAGATCTCGAAGTTGTTCCCGTTACGAGCGAAGAAGTCGTCCCAGACCTTCGCCACATCGGGGCTCAGCTTGGGCAGGGCCTCGTTCAGAGGCACCTGACCACTGGCCAGCGACAGCTCAGGCTTGAAGAACGCCTGGCTCGCCAGTGAGCCCTTGGGGGGTGCGGCGGGGGGGTCGAATCCCCACGCCTGGGACGTCGCCATCACTGCCATGAATACGGCGGCTTTCACGACGCTGCGCATGCGGTGCTCCTTCAGATGAAGGACCAACGGAACGGGGACTCCAGGGAACCGGAATGGCTCCAGGAATCCCCGGGTTGCGCATAATTCATGTTTACTTGGAGTGCGCTCCCGCAAACCACTCCGAGTGTTACCCCCTCAACAATGACTAGACGCGGTATGTGGCCGCCACCGTCTCCATCCGTGCGGCCACGTCACGCAGCGACGCGGTAATCCGCTGAGCGCTCTGCAAACCCTGCATGGACTCTTCCATCATCCGGGACAGGTCCGTCACGGCGATGAAGATCTGGGCGACGCCGGCGTTCTGCTGCGTCACGGCGGCGGCGATCTGCTGAGCGGCGGAGGCGTTGTCCTGGATGATGCCGGTCAGCTCGCGGAGGCTGTCGCCGCTGGCACGGACCTGGTCCAATCCGGTTTCAGCGCTGCCCTGGCTCTGCACTGCCAGCGTGACGGAGCCCTGGATGGACTGGCGGATGTCCTCGAGGATCTCCCGCACGCGGGCAGTGGAGGTGATGGACTGGTCCGCGAGGCTGCGAATCTCGCGCGCCACCACGCCGAAGCCCTTGCCATGCTCGCCGGAGCGAACGGCCTCGATGGCCGCGTTGAGCGCGAGCATGTTGGACTGGTCCGCCAGGTCCTTCACCGTCTGGGTGATGCCGCCAATCTGCTGGGTGCGCTCGTTGAGGGCGGAGATGCTGTCGGCCACGCGGCCCACCTGCTCACGCAGTTGTTCGAATCCCTGGAGGCTCGCGGAGACGGTGGCCTCGCCGGAGCGCCCCACCTCGCGGGCTCGCGCGGTGACGCCGAGCACGGCCTGGGAGCGCTCGGCGGCCATCAGTGACGTCTGCTTGATCTCCTGGGCCGTCACCTGCGTCTCCTGGAGGGCCGCGGCCTGCTTCGTCAGGGTGCGCTCCTGCTGCGCGGCGGCGGCGGTGAGCTCCGCCACCGTCTGTCCCAACACCTTGGTGCCCTGCTGGAGGCCACGCGTGGATTCGCGCAGGTGCTCCATCATCTGGGAGAAGGAGGCGGCCAACTGCCCCACCTCGTCGCGGCGGCTGGACACCTCCACGTGCTGGGTGAGGTCGCCCTCGCGCACGACGCGGCCCACCACTTCGCTCAGCCGGGCGATGGGGCCGGTGGCCCCGCGCGCCAGGAGCCAGCCCCCCACGCCCGCGACGACAAGCGAGAGCACCGTCAGGGCGATGGCCCCCCTGCTCGCTTGCTCCAGCGGCGCGTAGGCGTCCTCCGGGTCCACCGTGGCCACGAAGCGCCAGCCATCGCCGACGTCACGGACCGCGTTCTCGTTGATGGACTCCACGCTGACGACATCATCGGGACGCGAGAGGTCGCGCTCGTGCGTGTCGAAGAGGCTCATGCCGTCCGCGCCGAGTATCTCCAGCGCGAAGCTCCGCTGGCCTCGGGCCCGGGAGCGCTCCAGCGCGGGGGCCACCACCTGCCCCACCTGGCTCCACTCGTAGGCGGCCAGGAGCACACCGATGCGCGCGCCACTGATGGGGCTCAGCACGGGCACCGCGAGCGGCAGCACCGTCCGCTCGAAGAACGGGTCCACCTTCGTGAAGCCCGTGGTGTCCAGCGTCCCGTTCAGCGCGGCGCGAAACCAGGCAGAGGCGCGCACCTCGCCCTCATGTCCCTCGTAGGCCTTGCGAAGCCGCGCCTCGCTGGCGGACACGGCGCGGCCGTCCTCGGTGAAGAGCACGAGGCCCGCGAAGGTCGGGTGACGCTTCTCCAGGGCGACGAGCACCGCGTCGCTCTTGTCGAAGGTGTCGAAGAGCAGCGCGCCGCGGAGGATGGCGTCTTCCGACCAGCTCCGGACGTTGGCCTCGCGCTCCGCCAGCGTGGACTCGACGAGGTCCCTGAGGCCCTGGGCCTCCACCCTCAAGGTCGCGTGGATCTGCTCCTGCAGGTTGTCGGAGATGAAGAGCCGGCCGAGGATGTTGAGCGGCAGCAACGCGAAGAGCGTGAGCAGGGAGACCGCCAGCGTCAGGCGGGTGCGGAGGGAGAGGGCGTCGAGCAGGCGCATGGCGGTCCGCGTGAGTCTTCAGAGGTCCAGCAGGGAGAGTCCGACGGTGACGGCGCCGATGACACGGCCACGGTCGCGGACAGGAAGGGAGACCTGGATGACGTAGGCCTGCGAGGACTCGTCGAAGAAGGGGTGCTCGCGCAGCACCCGCCCCTGCTTGAACGGCACCCGGAACTTGTCTTCGTCACCCTGCCAGTAATCGGACGTCCGCCGAGTGGCGCCCACCAGCGCGCCCTGGCGATCCATCACGAACGCCTCCGCAACCTTGTCGCGGCCCAGGGAGATACGGTGGCGAGCAAGCACCCGTGAGCAGGCGGCGTCGAGCACGCGCTGTTTGAAGGGCGTCATCGCCGGAGTGGCGAGCCACGCGTCATCATCCGCGCGAATGGAGACCAGTGAAGCCCCGCGCGCGTTCTGGGCGAGCACCGCCTGAACCAGCTCCGGGTCCACGGCCATCCGCTGGAGCGCCGGCATCAGCCGCTCCACCTTCTCGAGCTGCGCGATGCCGTCCGGGGGCATCCCCGCGAGCACCGTGAGAATCATGCCGAAACAACACATCCCCACCTCAACGCGTCCGCACGCTGTATCGGCGAGACTGACTTCCCCCTCTGCGCCGGCGGATTCGCCAGACGATACATGAATGAGACATCACCCGTGAGACAGGAAGGCAGAGGGGCCCTCACCCTCCAGGTCCGAACCCGCTCGCTTGGAGCCATCTGGACCCAGGGGCAAAGCCCCCAGTTCCTCCGCGAATTTCCAGGTCCTCGCGAGGTGCCGCGCTGTCGGAGGGCGCGGCGAGAGCCTCAGCGCACTGTTTGAGCGAAGTGCTCCGCGAGCCGCTGGAGCAGCTCGGTGTTCTCCCGCTCGGCGGACTCCAGCTTGGGCAGCTGGGCCTTCAGCTCCGCGAGGTCCTTGCCGCGCTGGCGAAGGTCTTCCGCGCCCAGCTCCAGCCAGCGCCCCATCTCCCGAGCCGTCAGCTCCAGATGGAACTGGAAACCGAACGACGCGCCCAGCCGGAAGGCCTGTTGCACATAGCGGTCCGTGGAGGCCAGCAGCGTGGCGCCGGGCACGGCCTTGTACGTGTCACCATGCCAGTGCGCGACGACGGTGCGGGGGCGCACGCCGGCGATGACCGTGTCGCGCACGCCCTCCGCGGTCCAACGCACCGGGCCCACGCCCACCTCGAAGCCATTCTTTCCCGCGAAGACCTCGGCGCCCGCCGCGTCGGCGAGCAACTGCGCGCCCAGGCAGATGCCCAGAGATGGGCGCTCGTTGGCCAGTCGCTCGCGGAGGATGGCCAGCTCCTCGCGCAGGAACGGGTGCTGGTCCGCCTCGTAGACGCCCATGGGGCCGCCCATCACCACCACCAGCTCCGCGTCCACGTCGTCGTGACGCGCGGAGCGGAAGCGGTTGACGAGGGTGAAGCCCGCCTTCGTCAGCGCCGGCCCCAGAAGTCCCACGCCCTCGTGCTCCTCGTGCTGGTACACCACCGCGCGCATCGTCACGACCTCCGTGTCCACCGTCGCGCGGAGCCTACCTGGAATCCCGAGGGCGAGGCGCGTGTGCCGCGCGTTGTCGCTCGCGACCAGCCGCGAGCGGCAAGCAGTGCGCGAGTCACTCACGGAGCGGTGGCACCCCCGCGCTACTTCGCCTTGTCGCCCTTGAGGATGCGCAGCAGTCCCTCTTGCGCCACGGAGGCGACGAGGCGTCCGTCGCGCGTGTAGACGGAGCCTCTCGCCAGGCCTCGCGCGTTGCCCGCCCACGGGCTGTCCATGACGTAGAGCAGCCAGTCATTCACCTTCAGGTCACCATGGAACCAGAGGGCGTGGTCCAGGCTCGCGCCGATGACTTGCGGCTGGAAGAAGCTGGCCGCGTGCGGCAGCAGCACGGTGCTGATGAGGTTGAAGTCGGACGCGTACGCCAGCACGTACTTGTGGACCTGGGGGTCCTCCGGAAGCTCGCCGTCGGCGCGAATCCACACCGCCTTGCGCGGCTCGTCCGGCACCGGATTGAACGGGTCCATGTACGCCACCGGTCGCATCTCGATGGGCTTGTCGCAGAGGATCTTCTCGCGCAGCCGCGCCGGAATCCTGTCCGCCTGACGCAGCAGCAACTCCAGGTCCGTGGGCAGGCTCTCCGGGGGCGGCACGTCCGGCATGGGGGCCTGGTGCGCGTAGCCGACCTCGTCTCCGTGGAAGGACGCCATCATCGTGAAGATGGGTTGTCCCTTCTGGATGGCGACGATGCGCCGCGTGCTGATGCTGCCGCCGTCGCGCACCCGGTCCACCGTGTAGACGACGGGAAGGCTCGCGTCGCCGGGGCGCAGGAAGTAGCCATGCAGCGAGTGGACATGCCGCGCGGGCTCCACCGTCTGGCTGGCCGCCGACAGCGCCTGCCCCAGCACCTGCCCACCGAAGAGCTGGCGGAAGCCCAGGTCCTGGCTCCTCCCGCGAAACAGATTCTCCTCGATGACCTCCAGCTTGAGGAGCTCCAGCAGCTCGTCCAGGACTCGGCTCATGAAGGCCCCTCCTAGCCGACCCCGGCCGCGCCTGTCTCGCCCCGCGTGAGCCCGCCGTGCGCCGGAGGACGCCCTGGCCGGGCGCGGAAGGAATGGCATGCTCCGCCGGCCGTTGAGGAAACTGTCTCCCCTCTTCCCGCGAGCGCTCCCTTGCCCCGTTCCGTCCTGCTGACCTCGCTGTTGCTGCTGCCGTCGCTGGCCCCCGCCGCGGAGCCATCCCCCGAGGTGAAGCGCTGGTGGAGCCACGTCCAGTTCCTCGCGGACGACCGCCTGCGAGGGCGCGACACGGGAAGCGAAGGCCACCGCGAGGCCGCGGCGTACGTGGCCGAGCAGTTGGCGGGCCTCGGCGTGAAGCCCGGCGCTGGCGAGGGCTACCTCCAAGAGGTGGCGCTGGTGTCGCGGCGACTGGTGGATGCGCGCTCGCGGCTGACGCTGGTTCGCGAGGGCAAGCGCACGCCGCTCGTCGTCGGTCGCGAGGCCCTCATCTCCCCGCGCCAGGGCGAGTCAGGTCAGCTGGACGCCCCCCTGGTGTTCGTGGGCCATGGCCTCTCCATCCCGGAGGCGAACCATGACGACTTCGCGGGCGTGGACCTCCAGGGCAAGCTGGCCGTCTTCATCTACGGAGGCCCCGCTCACATCCCCGGCCCCCTGAGGGCCCACCACAGCTCCGCGGCGGAGCGGGTCAAGGCGCTGAAGAAGGCGGGCGCCGTGGGCGCAGTGGTGCTCCTGAATCCGAAGAACATGGAGACGCCCTGGTCCCGCTCCGCCCTGTCGCGCCTCCAGCCGGCGATGAACTTCGCGGACACCTCGCTGGACGACACGTCCGGCCTCCAGGTGAGCGTCTCCTTCAACCCGGCGCACGCCGAGAAGCTGTTCACCGGAAGCCCGCACTCGTTCAAGGAGCTGCTCGCGCTGGCGGACGCGAGCAAGCCGCTGCCGCGCTTCGAGCTGCCCATGCGCCTCCAGTCGAGCGCCGAGTGGGTCTCCACTCCCGTGACATCCGTCAACGTCGTGGGCGTGCTTCCGGGCAGCGATCCGGTGCTGGCCAAGGAGTACGTCGTCCTCACCGCGCACCTGGACCACGTGGGCGTGGGAGCGCCCATCAACGGCGACGCCATCTACAACGGCGCCATGGACAACGCGACGGGCGTGGCCGCCGTGCTGGAGGTGGCCCGCGCGCTCCAGGCCCAGAAGCCCCAGCGCTCCATCCTCTTCGTGCTGGTGACAGGTGAGGAGAAGGGGCTGATCGGCTCGCGCTACTTCGCCGCGCATCCCACCGTGCCCCGCGACGCCATCGTCGCGAACTTCAACCTGGACATGTTCCTGCCGCTGTTCGACTTCACCCGCGTGGTGGCCTACGGCCAGGACGAATCGACGCTGCTCGCGCCCCTGCGGGAGGTCGCCTCGGCGCACGGCGTGAAGCTCCAGCCCGACCCCAACCCCAGCAGCATGACCTTCATCCGCAGCGACCAGTACGCCTTCATCCGCCAGGGCGTGCCAGCCCTGTCCTTCAAGTTCGGCTACGCGCCGGGCTCCCCCGAGGAGCGCACCTTCAAGGACTGGTACACGCGCCACTACCACGCCCCCTCGGACGACCTGCGCCAGCCCATCCACAAGGACGGCGCCATCAAGTTCGTCCAGCTGCTCACCGACCTGACGCGCACCGTGGCCAACGCGCCCGAGCGACCGCGCTGGAACGACGACAGCTTCTTCCGCCGCTTCGCGCGCACCAACACCCCGGATGGCAAACAGGACACCCCCCTGAGCAATCCGTGACACCATCCCCGCACGGCCCTGGTAACACGCGTACAGGTGTAGCTTTCCATCGATGTGACAAATGAATGACGCCCGGCGTCATGGCCGAGTGCGCGTCGTCGCAAATCGCCAGGGGGTGGCTTGAAGCGAGACACCCGTTTGCGCCACGCTTGATTGCACTTGAGACATCAGCGCGGCGCGGGCGACGAAACGCCCGAAAATTGGCGGGGGGCGAATGCAGTCAAACGTATTCACCGCGGTACTGATTCCACTGTCGTTGGCCGTCATCATGCTCGGCCTGGGACTGTCGCTGACGCTCGCGGACTTCAAGCGCGTCATCGTCTACCCGCGAGCGGTGATTGTGGGGCTCGTGTGCCAGATGCTGGTGCTTCCCGCCGGCTGCGCGCTCATCGCCCATGCCTTCGGCCTGGGACCCGAGCTGGCGGTGGGGCTGATGTTGCTCGCGGCGTCTCCTGGAGGAGCGACGGCGAACCTCTTCAGCCATCTGGCCCGCGGTGACGTCGCCCTCAACATCACGCTGACGGCGGTGAACAGCGCGCTGACGCTCGTCACCCTGCCCCTCATCGTCAACCTGTCACTGATGCACTTCATGGGGGAGGACCGCGCGGTCCCCATGCAGTTCTCCAAGGTGCTCCAGGTCTTCATCATCGTGCTGGGCCCGGTGAGCATCGGCATGCTCATCCGCTCGCGCAAGCCGGGCATCGCCCAGTCCCTGGACAAGCCCATCCGCCTGATGTCCGCCGCGTTCCTGGCGGTCGTCATCGCCGCCGCCGTCTACCAGGAGCGCGCGCACATCGGCGCGTACTTCAAGCAGGTGGGGCTGGCCGCGCTGAGCTTCAACGTGCTGAGCATGGCCATCGGCTACGTCACGCCGCTGCTGTTCCGCCTGCCGCGTCGTCAGGCCGTGGCCATCGGCATGGAGATTGGCATCCACAACGGCATCCTCGCGATGACCATCGCCATGAGTCCGCTGCTGCTCGGCAACGCGACCATGGCCATCCCTCCGGCCATCTACAGCATCGTCATGTACTTCACGGCGGCCATCTTCGGCTACGCGGTGACGCGTCGCCACACGGACGAACAGACGAGTCCCGAAGCCTCTCCCAGTCGTTCTTGAACCGCTGAGCCGCGGTCTGCCTCGCCGCGGTCCCCCCTCACTCCCGAGGAAGTGTCGAGATGATGCTCAAGCGTCTATCGCTGTCCTTTTGCACGCTCTGCCTGAGCCTGGGCCTGGTGTCTCCCGCAGCCGCGCAGCAGCCCAGCGCCGCCACCCCCACCCCGTCGGACGTTCCGACGCCGGGTACGCCCC
>NZ_VIFM01000177.1 GCF_006636215.1 Myxococcus llanfairpwllgwyngyllgogerychwyrndrobwllllantysiliogogogochensis
CACCATCCCCGCGTCACCCTGCCCCGCGTCCAGCGGCCCACCGTCGCCGGAGCCCGCGTCACCCGCCCCCGCGTCCACGGGACCCGCATCCGGCGCTGGCGACACGAGCACGGAGAACTGGCAGGAGGCACGGTGGCCCGCGTGGTCCGTCGCCGATGCCTCGACCGAGGTGAGCCCCTCGGGGAAGACCGTCCCTGAAGGAGGCGTGCTGACCACCACGGGAGCCGGGTCCAGCGCATCGACAGCCGTGACGGAGAACGCCACGGGGATGCCGCTCTTGCCCGTCACCTGGGTCGGGCACGTGAGCTGGGGCGGCGAAGTGTCGCGTCGGATGGACACACGGTTGACGGCCGTTCCGCCCACGGAGGTGGCGGAGCAGGTGAACACCCGCTCCAGCGTGTCCACGGTCACCGCCGCGCTGCCGCAGCCGTTCGTGTCGGTGACGGAGGATTCCAGGTCGCCTACGGACCAGGTGAGCGAGACGTCACCCACGTAGAAGCCGTTCTGCCCCAGGGTTCCCGTCACCGTCGGCGCGATGTGCGGCGGCGTCGTGTCCATGTCCAGCGCGAAGGCCTCCCGCCCGACGACGGGGTGTGTCGCCGCGACGAACAACGCGCCGCCGAAGAAAACGGGGGCCGATGGCGACGAGGGCATGATGCCCGGCGCGTAGTCCGCGACCAGCGTGGGCTGATTCGCGTTCACGGCCAGGGAGCAGAGCTCCACGCCGACCTGCCCGTCCGGATCACAGTCCAGGTACACCGTGCCGTGGAGCGTCTCCAACCAGGTCGTGCCATGAACGGGCCCCAGCACCCGCGTTCCCGAGGGAGTGCCGTTCGTCCGCACCAGCGAGCGGCCCGCGTTCGTCTGGAGGAGCAGGACGGCCTCCCCGGCCTGCAGGGTGGCATCCAACAGCTTCGTGTCCCCGGCCCCAGGCTCGAAGTCTCCCAGGCCGCGCGCCCCGGCTCCGTCCAGCACCCAGACCTCGCGCCCGCGTGCCCCGTCCACGGCGGTGAAGAACACCCACGACCCCAGACCCTGAAGGTCACGGGGCGACGTGTTCTCCGTTCCAGGCACGAGCCTTGTCCCCGCCGGTGTTCCATCGCTCGATGCGAGGGAGGTCTCGTTCGCGACGAAGGCCACCCTGTCGCCATAGGCCACGGGAAGACCGGCATCGAAGGTCGCCAGCCGCACCAGGGCTCCTGCTTCGAGCGTCCCCGTCGCTCGGTACAACTGCTGGGTCCCCGAGGTGGAATCAGGCTGGCGGAAATAGGCGCGAGCTCCCGCCGCGACGAGCCCCTGCGGGTACCCCACGAGCGGCTGCAACGCCTGGGTCCCCGCGCTCGTGCCATCGCTCCGGGCCAGCTCATAGCCCGACGAACCCCTCTCCCGGGCAATCAACACCCTGGCCCCCAACTGCACCATGTCGAGGGCGCTGGAGAGGAACACGGCATCACCCGGTGCGCCCTGGGTGGCACGGACCGCGCGGCCCTCGAGGAAGACGAGCGTGCCCCCCAGGAGGGCTCGACGCCCATAGGGGCTCCCTCCCGAAAAGGACTCGCCGCGCAGCACCTGCGTGCCCACGCCATCGGTGCGCAGCAACTCGATGCGGTTGTACGCCGGCCGCGTGCCGAAGTACGCGAAGGAACCGTCCACCGTCCAGTTCTCGGGAGATGAGTCCTGGTTCGGGGGCATCCAGACCCGCGTCACCGGCCGCTCCGGCGCGCCCTCGGGGAGGACATGGAGCCACACCGCTGCGTCGTCGAGGGTGAAGGCCGCCATCCCCGCCGTCGTCATCACCACGCTGCTCGTGATTCCGGTGGCGACCCGGGACACGCCCATCGCGCTGCCATCCGTCCGCCACAACGAGAGCGCCCCACCCTTCGGCGTCGCGATGAACAACAACTGCCCCGCTCCCGGATGGAGGGCGACGAACGCCGTTCCGTCGGCTCCCGCGCTGAGGTCTGAGACCATCACGGTGCCCTGCTCCGTGCCATCAGAGACCCAGAGCTCCTCGCCCGTCAGCGCATCGCTCGCCGTGAAATAGAACAGCGAGCCGACCTGTGCGCTCAGGATGGTCGAGGGAAGCGCGGCGAAGCGGCGCACCACGCGCGGCGCGGCCGTCCCATCCCAGGCGAACAGCGCGGGCCCCAGGTCATCGGCGCCGACATAGATGGACTCGTCGCCCAGCAGTCCAACGCCCCCTCCCTTCCGGGTGAGCGACTGCGCCAGGCGTGTTCCCTCCGGGGTGCCATCCGTGCGCCAGAGCTGATAGCCCGCGTCGACAGGGACGACGATGGACCTCACCGTTCCGCTTGGATTCAAGGCGTGTTCCCACACCAGGGTGCTGGAGGACGTGATGGTCGCGAGGGGCAGGGTCCCCTCGGAGGTGCCGTCCGACACCTTCAACCAGTGGGTGTAGGACGTGCTGCCCGCCGTCCAGCTCCCGAACACCACGCGACTCCCCAGGTCCAGCTCCAGGCTCATCTTGGAGGTCATGGTCACAACGAGCCGGGTGCCCTCGGGGGTTCCATCCGTCACGTGGAAGTGCGAGGTCGTCCCGCCGGAGAATCCCGAGGAGAACCAGAGCTGCCCACCCCTGACGAAGGGATGGACGGCGCGAGAGCCCACGGACGAGTCGACCGCGTGGACGAGCCGCGTGCCGGCGGCGGTGCCATCGGTCCGCCAGAGCTGGTTGTAGGCGCCCAGATAGAGCGCGCCGTCAAACTCGACGAGGTGATAGGTCGTGTCGGTGATGCCCTCCGGGCCGGCCCTCGTGTCGGCGACGAGGCGGGTGCCCTCCGGGGTTCCGTCCGTCACCCACGGCTCGAGTCCATGCACACCATCGTTGGCCAGGAAGTAGAGGGATTGTCCCCAGACCTTCGCGCCATTCAATGCCAACAGGCCCCCGGCACCGGGCAGGCTGTCCCTCAAGAGCCGGGTGCCCGCGGGTGTCCCGTCCGACGTCCAGAGCTCCAGGCCATGGACACCGTCATCCGCTCGGAAGACGACCCGCTCTCCCAGCACGGCGAGGAAGAAGGGATGGGAGCCGCTCGACCCTGGATGAATGTCCTTCACCAGCCACACACGGCCTTCAGCCGCGTTGGCGGCCCACAGCTCCAGGCCCGCCTGCGTGTTCAGGGTGAAGAAGACGGTGTCTCCGACCGAAGCCAGGACGGATGCACCGGAGAAGTCCTCACGCGCCTGGGGGTTGAGGTCCGCGAGCAGACGCGGCGACGCGGCCAGGAGACACAGCGCCAGCAAACCACCGTTCAACATGGAGTATCCCTAGGGGTGTGGAGCAGCGACCTCCCGCTTTAGCCCACCCTGCCCGCCAAGGAATACGTGTTTCGTGGCGGCCCTGGCTCAACCCATTCATGCCTGGTACCAGTCGCCCGTCGACCTGAGGAATTCCATCCCGAATTCAATCAGCTTGTTCTGGTCGTTGCCGCATGAATTCAAGGCCTGGCAGACCTGCCTCTTCGTCTCTTGAGGCGCCCCCTCGAGGTTGTACTTCCGCCAGACACACCTCAGGATTTGTTCATCGAAAGCCTGATCGAACAGGCCGCGCGGCCCAATGGGTGTGGCCTTGTTCTTGACGATGAATTTCGCGCCGATTTCGCAAAAATCGGTCAGCACCTGGATGCGGAGCGGCTTGCGCTCCCTGGGCAATCTGCCGGCAGTCATCTCATCAAACATCCACAGGATCTTGCGCAGCCTCGCGCACTGGATGGCTTGCTCGACCGTCAAGGACTGCTTGTTCTCAATCCATTCTCCGAGCGTATCAAGCTGGACGGGTTGATCCAGGGGGACGGCCTCGACACCCGGCGCGAGCGTCAGGATCTTCCCCGCGAACTGCCCGCTGTACATCAGCTCCAGGAGCCCCGAGGAGTGCAGGCCATACCTGACCTCCTGCAGTTCCGAAGTGCCGGGGGAGTCGGGGCTCCCTCCATAAACGACGCTCGAAAGCAGGGTCTTGTGCTCGTTCGAGGACTTGTCGTACGCCCCCTTGGGTGCCGCCGAGCCATTGAAGAGGGCAATCTGGTAGATGCTGGGCCTGTTGCACGACTTCAGGAACCGGCTGACGATCCGCTCGACGGACCGCCATCGGGCCAGCACCTGCTCCTTTTCGTTCTGGACGGTGTTGGGACCGAAGGCGAGGTTCGTGTCCTTCATCTCGATCTCCAGGCGGACCTGTCGGTTTCCGTCGAGGTCCATCGAATGTTCTTGGAGGTAGGCCTCGATGATCTGGAGCCAGCGGTCGAGCGTCAGGAATCTGGGTGGCAGGTTGCCCGAGGGCACGTCCTTGACCTTCGCGCCCGTCAGCGGAGGCACGAGCCCCCTGTTGTTCTCTTGATTGAACAGGGCCTCGATATGCTGCGTGTGGGTGACAATCGGAACCGCGTCCTGGCTGAACCAGACATCGCATTCGACGCCGCTCAGCTTCTTCTTCCTCCAGGCTTCGAGCGCCTTGATTACGGCGCCTTCGCTGTTTTCATGTTCGTGCGTATAGGTGAAGAGACTGTCGAACACCTGTCGCTCATACACCTTGCGGACCTTCTCGAAGGTGGCCCCGTCCCCGCGATGCGCGATGACGACGACCTTGGAGCGCATGTTGCGCTCCTTCCACTGCGCGTCGAGACGTTCAGCGAGCCTCCGGGTGATTTCAGTTCCCGGGCAAACCGCGCTCAGCGCGGTGGAAATCTGATTATTGAGATAGAATTGTTGTTCATTGGGCTTGCGCTCGGCGCACCAATACTTCAACAGCGAATAGCAACCCAGAATCGTTTGATCGAGCGACGCGGCGGTGGCGGTGGCGTTCTGGAACTGGCCCACCGCGCCACGCTTGAGGCGACCGCTGATGCGGTTCAGCTTGCGCATTCCCTTGTCGGACAGCACGGCGCGGGCAACCAACTCCCGCCACTCCTCATCGAGGGAAGACCAAAGCGTCGGGTTCTCCTCGATCTTCGCGTCAAGCTTTGACGGATCCCACACCTCAGCCACGATAGACCTCGTTCCTTGATAGATGAGTTCCCCCGACGCCGTGGAATCGCTGCGACCGCGCGAGGCAGGCCCCTGCTCGGGCGAGCCTTGTGCGGCGGATGGGGCCGTCGTCGCGGTGTCTCAGGAGCATCAGCCAGTCAGAGCCTTCTCGGAGGGAGCCGAGGCCCACTGCAAGCGATGCACCACGCGACCTTCAGTCATGCGTCGCGCGGGCGGGAGTTCGAGGCCGCGTATGAGGAGGACGCAGTGAGTGACCGGGGCGTTCCATCAGGACGCACACCTCCGTCCTGTCCCTGTCGACGAGGCTCAGTCGGGAGTGGACCGGGCTCGGGCGCGGGCGCCTTCGAGGACGACCTTCAGGCCGCGCGGCTCGTTGCGGGTGAAGGTCAATGACAGGTGGGCGCGCTGACACAGCTCGCGAGCGATGGCGACCCCCAGGCCACTGCCTCGCGGGTCTCTCTCCCGGGCGCCGCTGGCGCGGAACAGGCGCTCGCCGAGCCGTCCCAGGTCCTCGGCGGGCACGCCGGGGCCGTCATCCAGGACGGTGAGCCGGAAGCGTTCGGGGCCTGCCTCCTCGAGCACGGCCACCACGTTGCCTCCCGGGGTTCCATGGGTGATGGCGTTGTGGATGACGTTGCCCACCGCCTGCTCCAGCATCGTCGGATTGCACCGCGTCCACAGCTCGAGGTCCGGGCGGGCCACGTCCAGCGTGAGCTGCTTGCGGCGCGCCAGCAATGACAGCCGGCGCACCACGCGCTCCACCAGCATCCCCAGCGCGGCGCGCGGCTCGCCGTCCAGCGGGTCCACGCCCTCTCCGAGCTGGCAGGCCAGGCGAAGGTTGTCCACCAGGGCGGTGAGGTAGACGGTGTCCTCGATGCCGCGCACCAGCAGCTCGGAGAGTTCCTCGGCGGGCGCGGACGTGGCGAGCTCCAGGGAGAGCTGGAGCGAGGCGATGGGCGTCTTGAGGTCATGCGCCACGTTGGACAGGAAGCGCTCCAGGGCCTGCTGTTGGCCGAGGATGCGCGCGGCATCCGACTGGACTCTCGCCTGGGCGGCATCCAGGACGCGCGACAGGTCCGCCAGCTCGTCGTGCGCCGCGTCGCGCGTGGAGACATAGGCCGCGCTACCCAGGCCGCTGGCCGCGCCGTGCAGCCGCCTCAAGCGCTTGAGCAGCGGGGTGATGACGGAGATGGTGGACGCCGCCGCCAGGAAGGCGGTGAAGGTGAAGGCCGCGAGCATGAGCCAGCGTGCCTCGCTCATGCGGCTGACCAGGGGAGGCCACCGGTACTCCAGCAGGCTGCACGGCCCCGCTTCGGCCACGCGCATCAGGAGGCTTCCGCCCCACGCGCTCCCGTCGAAGCGCGGGAAGTGAATCGACATGGGCTGCGCGTCACCCGCGGCGAGCTGCTCCACCAACGCGGGGTCCGGCCCTTCGCCCGAAGGGAGCGGAGCACGAGAGAGGACGCGGGCCACGTCGAAGGCGCGGACCTGGAGGCCCTGGGGCGAGGTGTGGCTCCAGCCCTCGGGCGCGGCGCGGCAGGCGTCGCCGTGGGTCTCCAGCATCGCCTCGGTGAAGAGGCGCGCGCTGCTCCGCGCGGACAGCTCCGCGGCCTTGTGGAACGCGACATACGCGGCCGACATCGTGGCCAGCAGCCCCAGGAGCAACGAGGCGATGGCGGTGCGCCACACCAGTCCATGCCACATCCTCACGCGCCACCCTCCAGGTCGAAGCGGTAGCCGATGCCCCAGGCCGTGCGCACGTGCGCGCCCGCGGAGCCCAGCTTCTTGCGGATGCGGGCCACGTGGGAGTCCACCGTCCGCGCGTCCCGCTCCTCGTTGGTCGGCAGGACCTGGTCCGCGATCTGCTCTCGCGTGAGGGCGCGGCCAGGGCGCTCGGCGAGGTACAGCAGCACGTCCAGCTCGGTGCGGGTGAAGGACACGAGGCCCTGTCCCTCGCGAGTGACGGTGCGCGCATCCAGGTCGATGCTCACGTCCGCCCAGCGCAGCACCCGGCGGGCGGGCGTGTCCGGCAGGCGGAGCCTGGCGCGGATGCGGGCGATGAGTTCCTCCATCCAGAAGGGCTTGGCCAGGTAGTCCGCCGCGCCCAGCCCGAAGGAGCGCAGCCGCGCCTCCAGCTCCTGCCTCGCGGTGAGGACGATGATGGGGACATGGAGCCGGTGGTGCCAGGCCTCGAGCAGCGCGAATCCGTCCGGGCCCGGCAGGTTCAGGTCCAGCACCACCAGCGCGGGAGGCTCCTTCTGGGCGGCCTCCAGCGCCAGGCGCCCGTCGGTGGCGAGCGACACCTGGAAGCCCGCGAGCTTGAGCCCGCGGACGATGCCCGCGGCGATGGGAGCGTCGTCCTCCACGACCAGGATGGGGCCTTGCGAGTCCATGGCGGACGACCTCCGATGCGGGGTTCAGCCTAGCTGGCGACGGCCCGGGGCGTGGAGCTCGCGGCGGGCGTCACCTCGAACGTGGAGTTCGGGTCGGGGGGAGTCGTCCCCAGGCTGTTCGCGACGGTGATGGGCCCCGACTGCGCGTCCTGAGGGACGTGGAAGCCAAGCTGCGTGTCGCTCACCACCCGGTAGCGGTCGACCGGCGTGCCGCCATACATGAATACGCCCGTCGTCCCGGTGAAGCCCGAGCCCTCCACCGTGACCTGCGTGCCGGTGGGGCCGGACATCGGGGTGATGCGCGTGACGGTGGGCTGCACACTGGAGTCCACCGAGAAGCGCTGCGTCGACCGCGCGCCTCCCTGCGCGGTGACGACCTGGAGGGGGCCCTGGATGGCGCCCGAGGGCACCTCCGCCGTGAGCTGCGTGTCGCTCTGCACCGTGTAGCTCGCGGGCATGGCCGAGTCGCCGAAGCTGACGCGCTGCACGTCCGTGAAGCCGCCACCCCGGATGCACACCTGCGTGCCCACCCCGCCGCGCGCGGGCGAGAAGCTGTCGATCCACACCGAGTGCGGAACGGTGAAGGCCGTCGAGGACGAGCCCGGGCCCGCGTCGTTGGTGACGGACAGCGGCCCCGTCTTCGTGCCGGTGTCCACCACCGCCACCAGCTCCGTGTCGCTGTGCACCTCGTAGGTCCGCGCCGGCGTGGCGCCGAAGCTCACCCCCGTCGTCCCGGTGAAACCCTTGCCCGTCACCGTCACCTGCGTGCCCGCTCCACCGGAGTCCGGAGAGAAGCTGGCGACGGTGGGCTTCGTGCTCGTGCTCACCGTGAAGGCCGAGCGGCTGGCCGTGGTGCCCCCGGGGGTGGTGACGAGGATGTTGCCGCTGACCGCACCGGGCGGCACGGTGGTGGTGAGCCGGACGCTGCCCTGGAGGGTGATGGGGGCCTCCGCGGTGGAGTGGGTGCCGAAGCGCACGCTCGTGGCGCCGGTGAGGTTCGTCCCCGACAGCGTGACTTGCGTGCCCGCCTTGCCCGACGTGGGCGACAGCTGCGTCACCGTGGGCGCCGCCACGCAGGTGAAGGTCTGCGACGAGTCGCGGGTGTCCACCGTGTTGGTGACGCTGACGGTGCCACTCCTGGCGCTGTTGGGCACGTAGGCGAGGAGCTGCGTGTCGCTCGTCACCTCGAAGACGCCCGCGGACACTCCGCCGAACTTGACGCCCGTCGTCCCGGTGAAGCCCGTGCCCGTGAGGGTGACGGCGGTGCCCCGCCCTCCGGTGAGGGGCGACACGTCGGTGACGGCGGGCGCGGTGACGCTCAGCACCGTGAAGTCCTCGGAGGAGTGGGCCATGCCGGAGGGCGACTGCACGGACACGGGGCCACTGGTGGTCCCCGAGGGTGATGTGGCGGTGAGCTTCGTGTCGCCCACGACGGTGAAGGGCACCTCCACCGAGGGAGTGCCGATGAGCACCACCGTGGTGCCCGACAGCCCCGAGCCGGTGATGGTCACCTCCGTGCCCGGCTTTCCGTGGGAAGGCGAGACGCCGTCGATGCGCGGCGCGGGGAGCACGTTGAAGGCCGCGTTCGAGATGCCGGTGCCCCGGCTGTTGGTGACGCGCACGGGGCCGGAGGGGGTCCTCAGTCCGAGTTCCGCGGTGAGCTGCCCGTCATCCAGCACGTTGAAGCCGGAGGCGGGCACCCCGCCGAATGTCACCGCCGTGGCGCCGGTGAAGCCCGAGCCCGTCACGGTGACTTCCGTCCCCTCCGCGCCGGAGGTGGGCTTGAAGGCGGAGATGGAGGGCACCTGACTGCCCTGCACGGTGAAGCCCTCCTGGGTGGCCGTGCCGCTCGGAGTCACCACGGTGATGGGGCCGGAGATGGCGCCGCCGGGCACGGTGACGATGAGCAGCACGTCCGACACGGGGGAGAACGACGCGAGGATGTCCTCGCTGAAGTAGACCGCCTGCGTGGAGAGCAACCCCGTGCCCGACAGCTTCACGTCCTCACCGAGCTGGGCGCTGGGCGGGTAGACGTCGGTGAGGTTCGGAGCCTGGGCCACGGAGAAGGGCTGGGTGCTCACCGCGCTGCCCGCGGCCGTGGACACCTGGATGGGGCCGCTGGTGGTTCCTTCCGCGACGCGGGCGACGAGCTGCTTGTCGCTCCAGGTGCGGAAGTAGTCGGCGGGCGTCTGGTTGAAGCTCACCGAACTCGCGCCCGCCAGCCCCGAACCGGTGATGGTGACCATGGTGCCGGGCGCGCCCCCCTTGGGGTTGAAGTCCGTCACCACGGGGGCGGCGGCCCTCTTCACCGAACTGGACGCACCCCGCTGGGCGCCGGAGCCGCCGGGCGTGAGCTGCCCGTAGAAGTACACGCCGCTGTCGAACAGGATTTTCTGGAGCGCGAACGTCTGCCCCGTGCCCTTCAGGTCGATGAAGTCCTGCAGGTCGGCGAGCGTCGACTGCGCCTTGTTCTGGATGAAATACATCACGGCCATGTAGATGCCCGCGATGACGCCCGCGAGCATCGCGATGATGGGCAGGCCGCTGCCCATCAGTGCCTCGAACGTCTGCACCACCGGGTCGCTCGTGTCCGGGGTGATGCTCACCTTCGGGTTGGCGATGTCGTAGTACGGCTCCTGCACGCCCTCCTTGTTCGCCTTGACGGTGAGGGTGAGGGTGCCGGACACCGAGACCTTCATGTGATGCGCGGTGCCCTTCATCGACATGGCGATGCCGCGGTTCGTGACGCTGAACGTGAGCGAGGTCAGGTGCAACGTGGAGCCGTTGAGGCTGGCGTCAGTGGGCTTGATGAGCGAGAGCACCGGCGGGCTCCCCGTGACGTGCAGGTCCGACTCGGGGATGTCCATCTTGTCGGCGATGTTCGGCAGCATCTGCTCCAGGAGATAGGCGTCATCGATGAGGATGGCGGCGTTCTGCTGCGCGGAGGTGGTGAACGCGGGCGCGGTGGGGAAAGGCACCGGCGCGGGCCAGCTCGGCGGCGGCGCGTGGCCGTTCATCAGGAGGAGGATGCAGTCCGGGTCGTTGCTGTCCGTCACGGAGAACACCGCGGTGGTGGGCAGGCGCGGCGGCGCCGCCGTCACGGAGAGGGACTTGCCCTGGGTGACGGACGACTGGAGGAGCGAAAGCGTCGCCGACTCGATGAGGGACGAGACGCTCGACGGGGGGCTCATCGTGACGGTGAAGGTGTTCTCCGGGTCGAGGAACCAGAGGAAGTTGTGGGCGTTCGCGTCGTCCTCGGACGTCGACTTCGAGGCGGTGACGGACATGGCACCTCCCTGGAGCGAGCCCTGCGTCTTGTTGACGGCGTTGACCACCTGGCTCGACTCGAACGTCCACACGCCCAGGAGACCTGGCTGGGGCAAGGGCAGCGTGACGTTCATGGCCTGCTGGAGCTGCGCGGCGGTGCGCGCGACGTTCCACAGCCGCACCTGGGTCAGGTCTCCTTGAGAGCCCTGGCCGAAGCTCAGGTCCTTGCCGGAGGTCTTCTGCCGCGAGGACAGCGTCGCGGTGCCCTTGGACTGGCCGTCCACGTAGAAGGTGATGACCTGCGCGGCAACCGACACCGCCACGAAGTGCCAGAGGCCGTCATCCAGCACCGCCGCCGTCCCCGGAGCCGGATAGCGCTGCCCGCCCCACGTCACCACGGGCAGGCCGTCCTCCACGCTCAGCACGAAGCCCTCCGCGGGCAGCGATACCAGCGTCCATGGCGCGGTGGAGAGGCCGCGCACCCAGGCCTCGAGCGTGAGCGCCTGACTGTCCAGGGTCCACGTCCCGCCCGCGAGCGCACGGCAGTCGGCCGCGCCGTTCGTGGCGAGGTACGACGCCGGATAGACGCAGCCCATGGCAAGGCTCGCCAGCTTGATGCCGATGCTCAGCGTCCCGTCGACGTCCTGGCGCGCCACCGTCCCCGTGCAGGGGGCACTGAAGACGACCTCGCCCGCCTTCGGGTCCAACGTCAGCGCCAGCTCCGTCAACCCCAGCGTCACCGAGCCATTCTTCAGGGGAATGGTCGGGTCCTCCGCCCCCGCGCTGAAGTTCTTCGCCATCGTCGTCAGCAGCGACGCGTCCAGGTTGACCGCCGCATCCCACCCTTGATTCACATCCGTCATGACTGTCTCCCCCTCTGTGGCGCCCCAAGCGCCAGGCAAGGTGGGAGGAGGATGCGTGGAGGGTATGGAGGAAGTGTGGAGGGCCGGGACTACCCGGTGCCGAGGGTGCCCAGCAGGTTGCCTGTCTTCGCGTCAAAGACATCCAGCCACATCCAGTGTGGCACATAGAGCCGGTCGCCCTGTTTCCGGATGCTGGAGGGGAGCGAGCCGTCCTTGGAGCGGGGAATGGGGACATCCCAGGTGGCGACCCCGGTCCTCGCGTCCCGGCGGACGAGTTGCATGCCGCCCGCCTTCAACCTGTAACCCACGTAGATGAGCGCTCGCGATATGCGCCGGGAGTCCCCGCGCCCTGGCGGCAGGGCGGCGCTCGCATGGATACGCTGCGACATGCCATCGCGGTCGGGCGCGTCATGGGGTCGACGAATCTCCCAGCGAGTTTGTCGCCGCGAGGCTGGGTAGTTGGAAGGTGTCGCGGCGGACTGCTCGCGCGAGGCTCCCGTGCTCCCAGCCGTCGTGCCGACCCGGCGGCGCTCAGCAGCGGAATATTCCTGAAGGTGGGGTGGCGGAGCCCTTGCGAGCCACCTTGTGGTATTGACTGGCGTACGAACTGGCGCACATCCCGCCTGTCAGCCGCTCCTCGATTGAACAATCGACCCTATATTTCCTCGAAGTACCAGCCCTGCGACTGAGTCGGTCTGACGCATCTGTTCGTCCGCCTGTGTGCAGCCCGTACGGCCCCGTCCATCTCGACGGGGCGTCCAAAACGACGAGAGCGGGAAAGAATGCGATAGGCAGTCAGAGCACTTCGGGCGTGCATCACCCAAGCCACGTCAGCCCTGGCGTCCCGGCTTCCGCTTGGCACCGGTGAGCACGTGGGCCGCTCCACCGCCACGCTGAGCACGTTGCTCCTTCAGCACGGGGACGACGCCCTTCCAGCAGAGATACGGGGCGCTCAGGCGGGTGAGGGCAACCGTGCTTGACGAAGGTCGACACGCGACCTGCGTCGACGCCTGGCTCGACCGAGCCGACAGGAATCTGTCGACGGAGGCCTTTCTCCAGCTCTTCGAAGCGGCCCTCACCGTGCTGTGGAAACAGACGTTGACCACGCTGGGAGAAGTGACTCTGAGCGCCATCGCTGGACGCGTTCTGCACAATGCCTCCGAGCAGTTCCCGCTCTTCTCGTCCCTCAAGGTCGAACGGCAGAGGGGGCTCCAGTTCGAAGAGCTCCGGGCACAGGTCCGCGCCGGGCGCGACTCCGGTTTGAGGGAGGGCAGTCGATTCGTGCTCGTGGAGTTCCTCACCGTGCTCGGCAACCTGACCGCTGAAATCTTAACGCCGGAGCTGCATGCGGAGCTCTCCAAAGTCGCACTTCCGGAGGCGGTTCGCCCACGCGTCGCCGCGGGCGAGGACACAACGTCATGACGAAGAGATTCGAAATCCCGCGCCTTCAGACGGGCGTCCCCAACCTCGATGAACTCTTCAAGGGCGGCCTGCCCAAGGGCTCCGTCACCGCCGTGTGCGGCCCGCCCGGGTCTGGCAAGACGACCCTCACCCAGCAGATCTGCTTCCACAACGCCTCGGCCGCCCACCGCGTCCTCGCCTTCAACACCCTCTCCGAGCCGACCGCGAAGACGCTGCGGCACCTCCAGCAGTTCTCGTTCTTCGACCCGAAGAAGTTCGAGGAGGGCGTCCAGTTCGTGGACCTCGGCGCCATGCTGCGGCTGAGGAGCTTCGATGCGGCGCTCGCGCTCATCATGGACAACCTCAAGCAGGTCAAGCCAGACATCGTCGTCATCGACAGCTTCAAGGCCTTTGACGACCTGGCGACCTCCAAGGAGGAGCTCCGGATGTTCGGCTATGAAATCGCCGTGAACCTGATGGCTTGGGAGACCACCGCGCTGCTCCTCGGCGAATACGGGCCCGCCGACTACGAGAGCAATCCCCTCTTCTCCATCGTCGACGGCCTCCTCGTCCTCTCCCAGCGCGTGTCCCAGGGCGAGCAACAGCGCTTCTTCAGGATCGTCAAGATGCGGGGGACGGACCACAGCCGGGACGAGCATCCCTTCCTCATCACCTCCAGCGGACTGGAGATGTTCGCTCCCCGCGAGGCCATCAAACGCGAGTCGATTCCGGAGAACTCGCAGGAGCGCTGCAGGACTCACATCACCAAGCTCGACGAGATTCTCGGGCCCGGCATCCCCTGGGGGTCCAGCCTCCTCCTCAGCGGCGTCGCGGGCACTGGAAAGACCGTCCTCTCTCTCGAGTTCATCTACCGGGGCGCGCTCGCGGGCGAGAAAGGCATCCTCTTCTCTTTCGAGGAGAGCGAGGAGCGCCTCCGCGCCGCCGCGAAGGGCCTCGGCTGGGAGCTCGACAGGGAGATTGAGCGCGGCATGGTGGAGATCGTCTTCATCCCCCAGCCCGACATCATGGTGGAGGCCCACCTCTTGATGATTCGCGAGCGCATCAAGGCCCTGAAGGCCCGGCGCGTGGTCATCGACTCCGTCTCGGTGTTCCTGGACAAGGTGACGGACCCGCAGCTCAGCCGCGAGAAGGTCTTCCACCTCTGCAGCATCGTCCAGAACGCCCAGGCCGTCGGCTTCTTTCCCACCGACATCCCCTACGGCTCCCATCAGGTCAGCCGAAGGGGCGTCGAGGAGACCGTGGTGGACGGCGTCATCATCCTCAGCTCCACGGAGGAGGGACTGGAGCGCGAGCGCTACGTCGAGGTGTACAAGCTTCGCAACACCGCTCACCTCAAGGGCCGACACGCCATGGCCATTGGCGCCGGGGGGGTCTCCATCTTCCCTCGTTACGGAGAAGAGCTCCGCGTGGAGGCTCCTCCCCCCGCGCTGGAGGCATCCTCCCGGCTGCGCTCTGGCACTCCCGGGCTCGACGGGCTGATGGGCGGCGGGTTGCTCAGGCGAAGCGCCACCCTCGTCTCTGGCAGCGCGGGCGTCGGCAAGAGCACCTTCGGAATCCAGTTCCTCCTGGAGGGCGCCAGGGCTGGGGAGCCGGGCCTCTATGTCTCGATGGAAGAGGGGCCCGAGCAACTGCTCGCCAGCGCCGAGGCCCTGGGATTGCCGCTGCGCGCGCAGCTCGACGCGGGCCTCATCCAGGTGCTCTACGTCTCCCGGGAGCACCTGCGCGCGGGGCAGTTCCTGACCGTGCTGTCGGACCGGATCATGGCGCTGAAGGCCTCACGCGTCGTGCTCGACGCCGCGACGCAGCTGCTGACCGCACACACGCCCATCGACGAGTTCCGTCACGTGCTCTACAAACTGGTGGTCCGCTTCAAGACCCTCGGCATCACCAGCGTCCTCACGCTCGAGTCGGCCTCGCTCTTCTCCATGGAGCGAGTCACCGACCAGGGGCTCTCCCCCATCGCCGACAACCTGCTCATGCTGCGCTACGAGGAAGCAGCGGGCCGCCTGGCGCCTACGCTGACGGTCGTGAAGACTCGTGGCAGTGAGCATGATCGACGCACGTATTTCATGACGGTCTCGCGGGGAGGGCTGCGAATCGGTTCGTCCGTGAGTGAGCTCCCGACGCCTTCCTGGTCCGCCCCCGAAGACACGAGGCGCTGATGAGCTCTGGTCGGCGAAACAAGGGGCCCCACCCTGATTCGCGAGAAGAGACAGGCGGGCAGCGCACACGGGACCCGCCCCCCGCCGACCCTTCGTTCGCGAGCCTGGAGCAGGCCTATCGGCGGCTCGAGCACTTGTATGAAATCAGCAAGCTCTTCGCGAGCTTCGAGAGCGTCTCGAAGTCCTTCGACCCGGCGCTTGGCATCCTCGCGAAGTCGCTGCCCCTGCGCAGCGCGGTCCTCATCGAGACAGAGAACGGCCGGTCGAAGATGATCGTCTGGCCGTCCGAACTTCAGGATTCCGAACGGCTGCGAGCGGTCAAGGAACACGCGGAGGCAGCCTACGCCTACCTCGTCGGCGCGAAGTCGACCGAGTCCCTCGGACTGAGTGAGCAGCCGGGTGAGACCCTCCTGCGCCTGGCACTCGTCGGGGGCGCCGAGGTCGCGTCCGGCGACGACGCGTGTGGCGGCACGGGCAGCCGCATCTCCTACACGGCCCCCAGCGACGGGGTCTACGAAGTCCGGATGGGCTGCTATTCGGACGGCGCCTGCAGCGGCACCGTCAGCTACTCGGTCCTGTCGCCCGACGCGAACGGGGCGCTCATCGGCGCACGGACCTTCACGGGCTCGAACACGAACAACGCCAGCACCAACTACTCCACCCTGGTCCTCCACCTGACGCAGGGGCAGGTGCTCGACGTTGGCACCTGCGGCCTCGCGGGCTCCGGTCTGGTGGGTGATACGTACCTGAAGCTCATCGACGCCGACGGCAATGTCGACCTCTTCGGCAGTGACGACGCCTGCAGCGACCATGGCAGTCGCATCGCCTACACCGCGGACCGCACGGGTACGTTCGAGGTGCGGCTCGGCTGCTTCTCGACGGGCACCTGCCAGGGAACGGTGGTCTACAACATCACCGCGGCTCCCAGTCAGGACCAGATGCTGCCCGCCGGGTTCGTGAGCGCGAAGACGTATCTGGACAACGCCCGCCCGGGAGAGCAGCCGGGTGACGCCATCGTCGACGTCGACTACGCCGAGTTCGTCGACGACCTCAAGGCCTTCCTCGCCGAGGATGACACCCTGCGCCGCCTCGTCGACCAGGACCTCCAGGTGATGGTCGAAGGCCAGCTCTACCAGCTCACCAACCTGGGCGTGTTCCAGGTCGACGCGGCGTCCATCCCCGCCTATCGCGCCTGGCTCAACACCCATGCCTATGCGATGAACACCGACCCCAATTTCCAGTCGATTCCGGGAGAGGTCGCCCTCCCCAACGGCGCGTATCAGGTCCTTCCGGGCGTCATCCGCAAGGTTGGAAACTTCGGCACGCCGTCGGTGAAGCTGCTCGGCCTCGACGCCGAGGGTGGCGGCGGCGGAGGCACCACGCTGGCCATGGCGGACTTCGCCGACGAGCCCTCCGCCGCGAGTGGGGCCACACAGGTCGCGGACTTCCTCGGCCGGCAGCGGGGCACACCCCAGGCAGAGGATGACTCGCGGGTCCGGGCGCTGGGCGGCACGGAACTCGGTCGAATCTCGTACTGGTCCGGCAAGGTCAACGCGCACAAGGCCGCGGGCGGAGCCTGGCTCAAGGACTCGGATTGCACCTCGGGCGCCAGCATCGCGCCGCTCACGTATTGTCGGAAGTTCTTCCCGGGGACGAGTTCGGTCACCGCGGTGTCCGTCACCGCCAAGCCCCCCAACCTGTGGAACGTCGCGGGCTGCGGTCAGACGTACTCCGGCAACGGCCTCCAGGAGTGGATCTGCGATGGCGCCTCCACGCCTCCGCCCAGCTGCAACCTGACGCCGCCCGCGTTCAACATGCCCGCCTACACGGTCGGCTCGAACTTCAGTCGCTCCGAGTCGGTCGGAATGCCCGGCAACAGGCGCTTCGTCTTCAAGGCCCAGTCACCCGGCTTCCAGCTCAAGATCGCCGGCATTGAGATCGGATTCCACAAGATTGACATCAAGGCCAAGCTGCAGCGCAAGAAGCGCTTCCTGGGCATCGGCTACTGGGGACCGTCCTACGGCGATGAGATTGTCGTCGGCATGGACAACATGAAGCTCGATACCAGCTACATCGTTCCCTATCCCCAGTACTTCAACACCCTCGTCAAGCCGAAGCTCGGCAGCCTGGCTGACTACAAGATTGGCAACTGGGTGGTGAAGGCGGCCAACATCGCCGTGAACTTCAATCCTCCCGGCCCTGGGGGCCCCATCACCACCCAGAACGTCGCGGACTGGATCAGCGGGGCCATCAACACGCTCATCGGAAGCGTCTACACCAACGTCTGGAAGGCCATCGAGCGGAACGTCATGGATGCCATCGACTGGACCTACAACACGCGGTACGCGGCGCACACCAAGATGGTGAGCGACATCAACGAGGCACACAAGCTCCGGTGGGTCTCCGGCCAGGGTGAGAAGCCTCAGTGCTACAGCCACCAGAACACCTGGTGGTTCGACGCGAACGCGGGCATCCGCTACGTCCAGAATGGCGGCGTCGCCGGGCCGCCGGGCACCCCGCCGACCCAGGTCAACTACAAGTACTCGATGAAGGCCGGTAGCTTCTACGGTCGCACCCGCATCGGCGGCTCCTGGTATGGCCTGCGCTTCGTTCGCCTCCCGTAGCGGACCAGCGGGCTGACCCCTTTGTCATGAATTCGAGGGGCCCCGGGCGCACTCAGGCGTTCCGGGGCCCTTGATTCACCATTTCATCGTCGGGGTGGCGCCACGGAGATGCTCCAGCAGCTCGCGCCACGTCGTGCGCTTGAGGCTCGGTGACCACCCTCCCCTTCGGGTGCCCCGTGTAACCACCCATTCAATTTGGATGGTTGCATCCGCCCAGCACCGGGGCTACTTTCATCGAAACCACTTAAACAAATACGACGGTTACCCATCCGTCCGCGGAGTGCCCATGCCACCGCCCATCGCCCTCATCGCCGCGCCCTCTGGCCTTGGACTCAGTCGCCCCGACAGGCGGACGCCTCGGGTGGACCTGCTTCCGGAGGCCCTGCTGGAAGCGGGCCTGGGACACCGGCTCAAGGCCCAGGTCGAGCACACCGTGAAGCCCGGTCCCTATGAGCCCCAGCGCGACAAGGAGACCCGGGTCATCAACCCACGCGGAATCGCGGAGTTCAGCTCGCGGCTCGCCGACGTGGTGGAAGGAGTCGTACGCGACAGGCGCTTCCCGCTGGTGCTCGGAGGCGATTGCAGCATCCTGCTCGGCTGCCTCCTCGGCCTGAAGCGCACGGGCGCCCACCACGGCCTCGCCTTCATGGACGGGCACACCGACTTCTGGCCCCCCGAAGCCTCCGAGCTGGGCGGCGCGGCCGGCATGGACCTCTGGTTCTCCTCCGGGCGTGGCCCCGCGGTGCTGTCCAACCTGGAGGGACGCGGGCCCCTGGTGCGGGACGCGGACGTGGCCGTGCTCGGCGTCAGGGATTTGGAGCACTGGGGCGCGCAGGTCTCCGCCGAACATGTGCGCGACACCACAATGGGCTGGATGGACCTGAACACGTTGCGCCAGGACGGCATCGCCGCCAGCGTGGAGCAGGCCCTCGTGAGGTTCCGCGCGTCCGGCGTCAGCGGCTTCTGGATGCACCTGGACGCGGACGTCATGGATGACGACGTCATGCCCGCCGTCGACTCCCGCCAACCCGACGGACTGAGCGTGGAGGAGCTGGGCGAACTGGTGGCCCACCTCGTCGCCTCCGGGCTCGCGGTGGGAATGGACGTCACCATCTACGACCCGAGCCTGGACCCCGAGCGCCACGCGGCCCGCGCGCTGGTGGACAGCCTGGCCACGGGGCTGGGGGCCCTGGTGCCCACGCCCAGGACGCGATAGGCCCCGGCCATGGCCGATGCGCACAGCCCCGGGCTTGCGACGGATGTCGTGCTGCTGCTCGACTTCGTCAACACGCTGGACGTGGAGAAGCTCGTCGACGCGGTGCCCACCTCGGACGCACTCACCACCTGGTGCCGCGCGCGCGGCCTCCTGTCTTCAGCGGAGACCTTCTCCCCCGAGTCCTTCAAGGCCGCCATCGAGGCCCGTGAGGCCCTGCGCGCCGTGCTGCTCTCCCATACCGGAGAGCCCCTGCCCGCCTCCGAGCCGCGCGTGTTGGACCGCGTGGCCGCCTCCAGTCCGCTCACCGTCGGCTTCGGCCCCGACGGCGTGCGGCTGCGTCCCGCCGGCACGGGCGGATGGAAGGCCCTGGGCGGACTGTTCGCCGCCGTCGTCTCCACCCAACGCGACGGCCACTGGCCCCGGATGAAGGTCTGCGCGGCGGGCGCCTGCCAGGAAGCCTTCTACGACACGTCCAAGAACCGCTCCGGACGCTGGTGCTCCATGGCCGTCTGCGGCAACCGCACCAAGCTCCAGCGCTTCCGCACCGGCCCCCCCAAGCGCTGATCCACCGCCACGACACGGCGTGAGCACCAGGCACACATCCGGCGCCCGACTTCGCTCCACGTATGGGTTCCGCCCCGATTTCTCACTCCGTGACAGGGCTCGGCCCGCAAAACCCCACGAACTTCCAGCCCGTACGCAACCTCTCGCTCCTTCTCCCGAGAATTGGGAAATTCGTACGACTTCGAGGAGAGACACCATGGGTACCGAGCGCATTGGTGACGGTGGGGCAGCAGAGGCGGCACGACGTGCGGCGGAAGCGGCTCGCAGGGCCGCGGAAGAGGCGGCGCGTCGGGCAGCGGAAGCCGCTCGTAAGGCGGCGGAGGCCGCCGCGAAGCAGGCCGCCGAGGCCGCTCGCAAGGTGGCGGAGGCGCAGAAGAACAAGTCGACCTTCGAGCCCGCTGGCGCGAAGAACAAGCTGAACCTGGACGGCAAGAGCGCGCCCTCCACGTCGCTGTTCTCGGAGAACAGCAAGGACAGCAAGGTCAACTGCCTCGACAAGGCCGCGGACTTCGTCAGCAAGTCCTCGCCGGAGCTGCAGGGCCGCTCTGACCTGGTGTTCCTCAAGGACTCGCGCCCGGGTGCCGAGGGCCAGTCGGGCCACGTCGTCGTCCGCCAGGGCGAGCGCGTGTTGGACCCGAGCAACGGCAAGAGCTACGAGGACATGCCGGCGTACCTGAAGGAGCAGCCTCACTACAGCGAGGCGGGCACCATCCCCGGCACGTCCGCCGCGAAGATCTTCTCCACCGAGGCGGGCTCGCCCGAGCGCACCCAGGCCCTGGCCGACGCGAACGTGTCGCCCGAGCTGCAGAAGATGATGGTCGCCGACTACCCGGCGGACATCGGCGGCGCGCCCAACCCCGTCACCACCGAGCCCTACGAGACGAAGATTCCGGGCCAGGCGGGTCCGGTGTCCGTCGAGTTCAGCGACACGCTCGAGAAGGACGTGAAGAAGGAGGACGGGTACGTCACCGTCTCCATCAACGCCGAGACGTCCGTGTCCGCGTCCGGGACGGTGGAGTTCACCAAGGCCAAGGTCGGCGTGGGCGCCTCCGTGGAGGGGAGCGTCGAGGCCGGCAAGACGATGACGTACGAAGTGAAGATGAAGGAGGCCGACTACGAGAAGCTGAAGCGTGGCGAAATCGCGCCTCCGCATCCGCTCAACGCCGAGACGATTCCGGACGGCACCTCCGTGAAGATGGAGCAGGGCCAGTTCGCCGGCTACGGCTTGGACGTGGGCCTGTCCTACCACGCGGCCGAGCTGGGCATCTCCGGCGACGTGAAGTCCGGCAAGGGCATGTCCATCGAAGTGAGCCGCGATGGCGACAAGCTGTCGATGACGGCGGGCCCCACGGAGTTCATCGAGAACAACGGCAAGGTGAGCCTGGGCGTGGGCCCGGTGTCGGTGAGCATGGGCCGCTCCGACACGCTGAAGGAGTACAAGCTGCGCACCGCCGAGTTCGACCTGTCCAACCCGGACGGGAAGAAGGCGTACGACGCCTTCGCGAAGGACGGCCGGATGCCGGAGAAGGAAGGCCCGGGCGTGGCCAACACGCTGCGCTTCGACAAGATCAACTACGAGTCGACGGGCGGCAAGGTCGGCATCGACGTGGGTCCCTTCAGCATCGAGTCGGACGGCACGACGAACACGGGCGAGTACCTCATCACCCACCACCCGGATGGGACGAAGTCGATGACGTCCGACATCACCTACGGTGGCGACCACCCGGACGTCACCATCGAGCAGAAGTACGGCACGGACGGCAAGCTCATCCCCGGCTCCGAGAAGTTCGCGATGAAGTTCGACACCAAGGACGACAACGCGCGCGAGCTGCTCGTGTACTCGTACACGGGTGACTCGGCGAAGGCGAAGGCGGCCCGTGAGAACGACAAGCCCATCACGCTCAACCTCACCGCCAGCGACATCCAGGAGATGCAGCGGCGCTCCGGCATCCAGGCGGAGAACGGCGGGCACATGGGCATCAACGTCCTGCTCACCGACTACGACGGCAAGCCGAACGACCCGCTGATGGCGGTGCGCAACATGGCCTGCTCGCCGGCGTACAACGAGTACAAGCTGGCGGAGAGCTACTTCGGGCTGTTCCAGGACGGTGACAAGAAGCCGCTGCCCGGCGAACTGGTCATCGGCTGAGTCGGACTGCTTCGCCCAAGGCCCGGGTCCCCGAGAGGAGGCCCGGGCTTTGTTGTGTCTTGAGTGGAACACGCGCGCGACAGGGCGCTCCGCGCACTGGACGTGGGTGACCTTCGCGGGAGAGGGTCCGGCGGGCACTTCACGTTCCTCCTGGAGACACACCCGATGGCGCAGGCCCCTGGTTCCGAGCACGGTCAGTTCGTCGAGTACCCCCTGGCGTCCGCGTCCACGGGCCCCTATGGAATCGTCAAGGGAGCGGACGGGGCGCTGTGGTTCACCGAGGTTCACTCGGGCCGAGTCGGACGCGTCGACGTCCAGGGCAGGGTGACGAGCTTCCCGCTTCCGACATCTGAAGCCGGGCCGTCCATCATCACCGCCGGGCCCGACGGCGCGCTCTGGTTCACCGAGCAGAAGGCGAACCGCGTGGGCCGCGTGACGATGAGCGGAGAGGTGACCGAGTTCACGTTGCCGACGCCGCAAGCCGGTCCGTTCGGCATCTGCGCCGGACCTGACGGTGCGCTCTGGTTCACGGAGATGACCGTGCATCGGATTGGGCGGCTCACACCGGACGGCGGCGTCACGGAGTTCCCGCTCCAGGCCGGTTGCTATCCCTCGTTCATCACCGCCGGGCCGGATGGCGCGCTCTGGTTCACGGAGAATCAGGGCAACCGCATCGGGCGCATCACCGTGGATGGACAGGTCACCGGCTACGACCTGCCCACGGCCAAGGCGGGGCCCGTGGGAATCACGTGGGGCCCCGACGGCGCGCTCTGGTTCGTCGAGATTCTCGCGGACCAGCTCGGACGAATCACGACGGAGGGGACCATCACCGAGTACCCGTTGCTCCGCTCGGGAGCACGTCCCCACGCCATCGTCACGGGGGCCGACGGGGCCCTGTGGTTCACGCAGTGGGGCAGCAATCACCTCGGGCGGATGACGACCTCAGGGGTCGTCACGGAGTACGCCATCCCCACGCGGAAGGCGGAGCCACACGGAATCACCGTCGGCCCGGATGGAGCCCTGTGGTTCGCCGAGGAAGCAGGACGCATCGGGCGCTTCTCGCTCCCTTGAGGACCGCCACGCCCGCTCCGACAGCGCGACGCTCAGGCCGCGACGACCGCTTCCGGCTCGCGACGCACCTTCGCGAGCGCCGCCACGACGACCTCCGGACCCGCGCCCGGCTTGTGCGCGTTCTCGCTCAGGTGCCTGCGCCACGCGCGCGCCCCCGGCAGCCCCTGGAACAAGCCGAGCATGTGCCGAGTGACGGCGCTGAGCGGCGCGCCCCGCTGACGGCTGCGCTCGATGTACGGGAGCATGGCCTCCACGACTTCGTGCCGCTCGCGTGGAGCCTCCTGCCCGCCGAAGAAGCGACGGTCCGCGTCCGCGAGCAGGTAGGGGTTTTCGTAGACGGCGCGGCCAATCATCACCCCGTCCACGTGCGCGAGGTGCTCGGCGGCGGCATCCAGCGTCTTGATGCCGCCGTTGATGCTGATGTCCAGGTGGGGCAGCTCCTGCTTGAGCCGGTGGACCAGGTCGTAGCGCAAGGGCGGCACGTCCCGGTTCTCCTTGGGACTCAAGCCCTGGAGCCACGCCTTGCGCGCATGGACGATGAACCGCGTGCAGCCCTCGGCGGCCACCAGGCGCACGAAGCGCTCCAACGTGGACCACTCCTCCATCTCGTCGATGGCGATGCGCGACTTCACCGTCACCGGGATTTTCACCGCCGCGCGCATGGCGCCCACCAGCCGCGCCACCAGCTCCGGCTCCGCCATGAGACACGCGCCGAACCGGCCGGACTGCACCCTGTCGCTGGGGCAGCCCACGTTGAGGTTCACCTCGGCGTAGCCCCACGACTCGGCGATGCGCGCGGACTCGGCCAGGGCCTCCGGCTCCGAGCCACCGAGCTGGATGGCCACCGGATGCTCGGCCGCTTCGTAGCCCAGCAGCCGCTCGCGGTCGCCATGGAGCACGGCGCCCGTGGTCAGCATCTCCGTGTACAGCAGCGTGTGCTGGCTGATTTGACGGTGGAAGTACCGGCAGTTGCGGTCCGTCCAGTCCATCATCGGCGCGACACACAACGGCATGGGTCGGGAAGGCATCGGACCTCCTCTACCCGGCTTTCCCTCCCCTGCC
>NZ_VIFM01000178.1 GCF_006636215.1 Myxococcus llanfairpwllgwyngyllgogerychwyrndrobwllllantysiliogogogochensis
CAGTGGTGTATAAGAGACAGGCCCCCTCCAGACACAGCGTCGGCGAGGCTCGCGCGCCGGCGACCTGGGGCACGCAGCGCACCCGCCCTCCCGTCGCTCGCACCCTCGAGCCGCGCCCCACCGTCGCGGAGCCGCCCTGCTCCACAGCGCGCAGCACGCGCTCCACCGTCCCCGCATCCGTCACCACGTCATGCTCGGCCAGCAGTCGGGCGAGCACCCTGCGCCGCAGAGGAGGTTCCAGCGCGCGCACCGCCACCGCATCCAATCCTCCCTCCGACAGCCGCACGCGGCGCCAGGCCGCGTCCGCCAGCTCGCTCAGCAGCGCATCGTCCTCCGCGGCCAGCCGCGCGAACGAGGCCAGCCGCGCGTCCACCCGGAAGCCGGCCGCCCGGCTGAGCGCGGGCAAGGCGTCCGTTCGGACCCGCACCCGGAAGAAGGCCGGGTCGGCGTTCATCGCATCTGTCCAATACTCGACGCCCTGCTCGGCCAGAAAGTTCACCAGCTCCTCGCGCGTGCGCTCCAGGAGCGGCCGGACGAGCCCGGGACGCGCTTCGTGGATGCCCACCGCGCCTCGCGAGGAGGTCCCCCGGGCCAGCCGCATCAGCAGCGTCTCCGCCTGGTCGGTGGCCGAGTGGGCTGTCGCCACCACCGACAATCCTCGCGCGAGCCGCACCTCCTCCAGCGCCGCGTACCGCGCATGCCTCGCGCGCGCCTCCACTCCCGCTCCAGACTTCAGCGCCAGTTCGCGGACATGACACTCCAGCCCCAGCCTCGCGGCGAGCGACGCCACGGCCCGCGTCTCCGCTCGGGACTCGGGGCGCAGGCCATGGTCCACCGTGGCGACTTCCACGCGCAGCCCCAGGCGCTCTCGCACGCTCGCCGTGCCGACGAGCAGGGCCACCGAATCCGCGCCTCCAGAGACGGCGCACAGCACGGAGCGGCCCTCCAACCCGAGGCGCGCGTACGCATCGAGCAGCGTCGTCGTCAGCAAACGTGTCGTGGGTCCAGTGCGTGACATCTGACAGGGGGAATGGAGTGTCGGGTAACAGGGTTACAGAGGCGCGTACGGTTGAAGGCAGGGGGGCTGGTTCTTATGATCGTCACACCGGATGGGCGCGGACTCGGAAGAGGAAATATGCGCGGCCCCCGGAGTTGTTGAGGGGACGGTCGAATTTTCAAGGTGTTGGGCCTAGGGGTCCCCCCCCTCCCCCTCTGGGCCCACGGGTCCGCTGGGAGATCCACTCCCGGCGGTCCCTCTTTCCGAGACGCCCCGGTCCTCCTGTCGCGAGGGCCGGGGCGTTTCCTTTTTCGCGCACAGTTGGATACGTCAGGCTTGACTGAACGTGCCCGGGCGAGGACCCAGCGAGCGCGGAATGAGTCCTCCGAAACCGTTGACCCTCTTGGGCGTCTGTCGGATAACGGCCCCGGTGTGTTCAGGTCGTCACCTCGAATCCGCCCCGGAGACTCAAGTATGGCAGGCACCGACAAGCGCAAGCAGTCGCTGTACTTCCCCGAGGAGATGCTGAAGGAGATTCAGGAGGAAGCGAATCGACAGGACCGCTCCCTCTCCTGGGTTGTCCAGCAGGCGTGGAAGATCGCCCGCGAGCGCATCAAGTCGTTCCCCGCCGTCAACGACGTGACTGGCGACGAGCGCCAGGACCCGCGCGAGGAGTAGCGCAGGCATGGCCACCACCGACCACCGCAAACAAAGCCTCTACTTCCCCGAGGACATGCTGGAGGAAATCCAGCGCGAGGCGACGAGGCAGGACCGCTCGCTCTCCTGGATTGTCCAGCAGGCGTGGAAGGTCGCGCGTGCGGAGATTCGGAGAATGCCGTCGGTCAACGACGTGCTCAGCTCGCCTCCTCCACCGCGTCCCGCCCCTGTCGTGGCGAGCCCGGCGGCGGCGGCGCCCGCGACCCCACCGAGCATGGTGGCGGCCGCTCCGAACCCGGACGAGCCCAAGTCCTGAAGGGCCCCGCGAGCGGCCCACCGGCACTCACCCGCCGGCGGGCCTCGCGGGCAGCGCGCAGTTCTCGAAGACGACGCGAGGCTCCTCGGAGAGCGCCTGGACGGGCGTGGGGTACTTCTCCCGCATGTACGCCGAGGCGATGTTCGCGTCGGTGCCGCCCAGCTTTCGCGCCTGCACCGGGTTCCGGTCAGGGTCCTGACCGGCATTGCCGAACACCGTGCCGTAGCCGTCGCCCCCCTCGAGCAGGAAGCTGGGCATGGCCACGCGGTAGCGGATGCTCGCGTCGTCGCGCGGCGGCAGCGGAATCTGCTGCCCCCCCACCGTCAGCGCCCGCACCCGCTCGCCCTTTGGGCGTGAGCAGTCCACGCGCACCGACGTCCCCGCGGACACGTGGAGGAAGGCGCCGGAGGGCGAGGCGATGAGCTGTCCCTCCACGTACAGGGCGCCCACGCTGTTCTCCATCATCCCCACGACCTCGCGCTCGGTGAGGTCCACGGTGACGATGAGGTTCTCGAAGAGGATGACCTCGTGGAGCACGCCGTCGGTGAGCGGTCCCTTGCGCAGCGCCATGCGCGTGTAGCAGAGGCCCTCCGCGCGCAGCGAGCCACCGTTGACGACGCCCAGCACGGCGGGCCGCACCGAGCCGTCCTCGGCATGGAGGAACGCGTCGGCGACCAACTGCGCCAGCGCGTTGTTGTCATGCCGGGTGAAGGGCTTGTCGAGCTGGACGTCCTGGCCCAGGTAGCCGACGACGGCATCCGGGTCCGCGACGAGCGGCTGGCACGAGTCGTTGTAGGAGATGCACCCGGCGAGAGGCGACGCCAGGGCGCACGCGAGCGCGGCGATGATGGACTTGGGGAGCGGCATCAGAAGTGGGCCCTCACGGTGAGGTAGCCGGACATGCCCTCGCGCGGGAGGCTCCCGGTGACGCGGTCCGGGCGGGGAACATCGTCGCGAAGGTCATGGTCGAAGACGTTGTGCGCCACCAGCGACACCTCCCAGATGTCGGCGATGGGCTCGCTGCGAATCTGCGCGGTGATGAGGCTGTAGGCGGGAATCTTGTAGCGGCGGACCAGCTCCAGCACGGAGCGGCTGTTGTTGCGTCGCTCCGCGCCCGTGCGTACCACCACGTCGAAGTTCACCCACGCGCCAATGGGCATGGACACGCCCGCGTTGAAGCGGGCCTGCGGCGTATCCGTGAGCAGGCGGGACTGTGAGGGCAGCTCCATGTCCTGCGCGCGGGAGATGCTCGCGTTGAACCAGGCGTTGGCGCGCTTGGAGGCCTCCAGGCGGGCCTCACCCTCGATGCCGTACACGCGCACGCCCAGCTCGCGGTTGCGCAGCGGGACGATGTTGCCGGACGTGTCCACCGGGATGATGGGCGAGTCGAAGAGCTCCAGGTACGCGTTGGCGCGCAGCCGCACGCGGGCCTCTCCGGCGGACTGGATGAGGTCGGCGCCCAGTTCGAAGGTGTCCACCGTGGAGGGCTGCAGGCGCGGGTTTCCCTCGAAGCGGCCCTGGTTGTAGGTCGTGTCCGGGATGCGCTCCACGAGTTCCTGGAGCGTGGGCGCGCGGAACGCTCGGCCGTACAGGGCCTTGAGCACCAGGGCGTCCGTGGCGGAGAACACCAGGCCCACGCGGGGGTTGATGCTGGGCACGAAGCTGGTGCCGGTGATGGTGCCGGAGCCGTCCACGGTGGGCAGTTGCGTGGCGTCCACGCGCACGCCGAACGTGAGCGTCAGGGGGGCGATGACGGTCCACTGGTCCTGCGCGAAGAAGCCCACGATGAGCCGGCGTGACGCGGCGCCATCCGCGAGGCCCAGCAGGTCCGTGAGGCCCTCGGGCGCGGTGAAGCCTTCCGGGCGCACGCGCGCGTCCAGCGTGTAGTTGGTCTCGTAGTCGTAGTCGCCCAGCGACTGCTGCTCCACCACCGCGCCCAGCGACAGCCGGTTGTTCGCCGACAGGGAGATGTCCGCGTCCACTCCGCCGGTGATCGAACGCACGGAGATGCGCGTGCGCTCCCGCAGGCCCTTGTCGAAGAGCTGGTTGGCGTCCGGGCCCGTGCGGAAGTTCAGGGGGGTGATCTGGAAGAGGCGGTCGGTGGACTGCTGGTCGAACCCGGCCCGCGCGCGCAGCAGCACCGAGGACCCGATGGCGCGCTCCCACTGGAGGTCCGCCATGAGGACGTTCCACTTCAGCTCGGAGTCCTCGCCCACGGTGTCGAAGAGGCCCATCAGGGCCGTGCGGTTCTCGGTGAGGAAGCGCACCGAGGCCCCCAGGCGTCCCGCGTCTCCCATGGCGTAGGTGGCGCCACCGCCCAGGTTGAGGAGGAAGCGGTCATCCCGCGTCTTGCCTGCGGGGTCTTCCACCGCGCGAAGGCCCTGGGAGGTGGACTCGTCATCCAGGCCGTCGTGCTCGATGACGTTCGAGTCACCCGTCTGGTTCCACACGTCCGCGTCCGCGAAGAGGCGCAGGTCGCCGAAGGTCTCTCCCGCCGACGCGTGCCCGTTGACGGTGATGGCCAGGCGGTCGTCCTTCTCCGGGAAGCCTCCGGCGGAGACGGCCGTGCGCACACCATCCGAGGTGTCGGTGACGATGTTCACCACGCCCAGGAAGGCTCCCGCGCCGTAGAGGGCGGAGCCCGGACCGCGGATGACCTCGATGCGCTCCAGGTTCTCCACCGGCAGGTTCATCAGCGCCTTGCCGTCGAAGAAGTTGTTGAGGCGATGGCCGTTGAGCAGGAACAGCACCTCGGCGTCATTGCGCAGGCCGCGCACCGCCGTGCGATGGAAGCCCTGCACGTCCCGGCTGATGGTGAGGCCGGGCACCACGTCCAGCACGTCGGCGACGGTGCGGGCACCCAGCGCGCTGATCTGCTCGCGGCCGAACGAGGCGGCGATGGCGGGCACCTTGCGGACCTTCTCCTCGTGGCGCGTGGCCAGGGCCAGGGTGTCCTCGGCGCTGTAGAGGGCCATGTCCTCTTCCAGCTCCGAGCGCGGCGGCGCGACGACCGCGCTCTCGCGCGGCGAGGAGGACTCTCGCGAGGATGACGTGTCGCGCGTCGAGGACTCCCGGGAGGAGTCACGCGAGGCCACGGGCTCGCGAATGGGTGCGTCGCGTGAAGTGCCAGCCTCTCGCGTGGGCGCGTCACGTGAGGTTCCAGCCTCACGGGCGGTCGCGTCGCGGGAGGTTCCAGTCTCGCGGGCGGTCGCGTCGCGGGAGGTCCCCGACTCACGCGGGGGCGCTTCTCGCGTCCCTCGAGTGGGCTCGCGTGAGGTGGTCGCGCTTCCTCGCGTCGGAGGCGGAGGCTCGCGCGACGTCGAGGGGGTGCGGGTGTCCCGCGACGACACCTTCGGCGGAGGAACATCGGAGGGCAGATCCGCGGTGAGGGCCGCCATCGAATCGTCGTCGGAGGTGCTGCTCGTGGGCGGCGGCGTCCGGGTGCGCTCGGGAGGTGGCGTCCGGGTGGACGGTCGCTCGTCGGCGGAGTTGGAAGACGCCGGCTCCGGCGTCGCGGGCCGGCTCGCGGTCGCGGACACGTCGCCGGCCACGAACACGCGTGCGGGCCGCGCGGCCGTCTGGAAGATGGGAATGCGCTCACCGTCGGCGGTGAGGCCCTCGACGTAGTACTCGACGCCCGGCGGCACCATGTGCTCGGCGGGGATGACGCCGCGATAGAGGTCGCCGTACTGGCGCTCCATCAGCACACGGGCGAACGGCTCGCCCGGGCCGCGGTAGCGGACGTACATCTCCAGGATGCGACCGCCTTCCACGAGCGTGCCGTCCAGCCGCAGAGGCAGCTTGGGCTCGGCGCGGGTCGGTGCGGAGTGAAGAAGAGAAGGCTCCTCGGCACGGACAGGTACCGCCAGGAAGAGCACGAAGCTGAGGAGGGTCGCGCGCGCGAGTGTGTTCTTCAAGCTGAGGGGGATGGTCCATTGCCCCGATCCCCGAGTCAAGGAAGGGAGCCCCCGGGCCACTCGCCGCTGATTTTTTGCCGGGCCTTCAGGGCCGTGCGAGGGATCGCCGCACTCCATGCGCGACTCGCTCGCCCTGCACCTTGCCCTCTTCCGTCGTCAGCGGGCACAAATCGCCCGCGTGGTGGACGGGCAGACAGATGCCTTCCGCTCCTACGAGGCCCGCTACCGGCGGCGTACCGCCAGCTATCGGCGCGTCCTGCCGCTGACCGAGGTGCACCAGCGCGTGCGCGCCTCGGACGTGGTGTACGTGGGCGACTACCACACGCTGCCGTTGGCGCAGCAGACCTACCTGGAGCTCGTCGAACGCGCGCTCGCCTCGGGTCGCCGCGTCGTCCTGGCCCTCGAGTGCATCGAGGGCCGGCACCAGGCCTCGCTCGATGCCTGGCGCACGGGACGCCTCTCGGAGCGCTCCCTCCTGGCGCGACTGGGCGGTGACACGGAGGGTGCGGGCTTCGGCCCTGGCACCACGCTGCGCACCCTGCTCGCCTTCGCCCGGCGCCACCGCCTGGAAGTCGTGGGCATCGACCGGCGCGCCCAGGGTGAACGCTCGCTCGCGCTGAGGGATGCCTACGCCGCGGAGCGCATCGCGCGGGTCGCCCGAGCCGAGGACCGTCCGCTCGTCCTCGTCCTGGTGGGCCAGTACCACGTGGCGCCGTGTCACCTGCCCACGCAGGTGGAGCGCGCGCTCGGTGACGACACGCGACGAGGCCTCGTCGTCTACCAGAACGCGGAAGGCGTCTGGTGGCGGCTGGCCCGCGACGGGCGCATGGGCGTGGCCGAGGCGGTGGAGTTGGCGGACGACACCGTGTGCCTGCTCAACGCCTCCCCTGTCGTCTGCCAACAGAGCTTCCTGGATTACCTGGAAGCAGAGGCCGGAGACTCACCGTTGATGGACCGGGGCGCCTCGGAGCGCTTCCGGGAGATGGCGGCGCTCATCGGCCGGCTCGCGGGTGTGCCGGTGGTGCGCGCGCTGGAGTCGGTGGAAGTCGCCACGGTGGCGGACGGGGACGTGCTGGCGCGCATCCAGCGGCGCGGGCGCTTCACGCAGGCGGAGCTGTCCCAGCTGCGCCGCCACATCCTGTCTCGGGAGAGCAGCTACATCCCCCGAGCGCGGACGGCCTATCTGGCCTCGCTGTCCTTGAACCACGCGGCGGAAGAAGCCGCGCACTTCGTGCGGCACTGCGCGGTGGGCAGCGCGATGGAGGCGCCTCGCACGGCGTCCGACGCGTTCTACGCGCGGTGCATGGAAGAGGCGCTGGGGTTCTTCGGCTCCCGACTGGTGAACCCGCGACGCACGTGTCTGGGGCTCGCCGAGTGGGCGAAGCGTTTCGGCGAGAGCCGAGGCGTCGAGCGGCAGGTCTCCGCCTTCGTGCTGGCGCACAAGGCCGCGGAGCTGGAGGCGCCCGAGGAGGCGGTGAAGCTGCTGCCCCTGCGCAAGGACCGCCTGTTCCACGGCGTCAGCCACGCTCTGGGCTACCTGCTCGGAGACAGGCTCTACCGCGCGTTCGACGAGGGGCGCCTGGCGAAGGCGGAAGTCCGCGCCTTGTTCAGGGACCCCTTCGTGGAGGCGCGGACCGTGTACTTCACGTGGGCCGAGCGCCTGCGCGACTGAGGCTCACGGCGCCTGCTCGTGGGAAGCCTCCGGCTCCGGAGGCTTCGCCGCATCGGGCGCGGGCGCGAAGGTGCCATCCGACAGCAGGTCTCGCGTCGTCGCGGGATTGTCCTCGGTGACGACGCTGATGCTGCCATCCGGGAACAGGACGTAGGTCACCGCCGTATCGACGTGGCCCACCGCCAGCGAGGTCAGCTCCGGATAGAGCATCAGCAGGGCCAGCTCCGTCTCCAGCGGCCCCTTGAAGTGCTGGTGCAGGTGGGCATCCATCCGCGAGGCGTCCTCGGTGATGGGCGCGACGTCGACCGCGATGACGCTCGGGTGCAGCTTCACCTGCTCGCGCAGCGTCCTGCCATCCGGAGCGAAGCGGAACCGGAAGTCACCCCCGTAGAAGAAGCGCTTCGGATCTCGCGTCCCCTGCAACGTGTACACGGTGATGTCGCCCGACGCCTCCCTGACGACCACCGGGTTGACGCTGGTTCGCCCGAAGGTCTCCACGGTGATCTGCTTCGCCGTTTTCACGGCCCGAGCCACGGGACTGAAGTCGACGGGAAGCGTGTCTACGGGGATGAGTTCCATCCATTCGGGCTCCTCGTGCGGCGCCTTCAACGCGTAGGCCGGGATGAAGGTCCCCGCGTCGTCCACCCGGCCGAAGAGGCCGTACCACGCGCCCTCGTGAGGCAGGGTGACGTGCATCTGCATCCGGGCGGGACTCAGGTCCACGTCCTTGCTCTCCATCAGCACGTCCGTGGCGCGAATGGCGGCACGCTCCGCCTCGACGATGTAGCGGGCGCGGGCCTGGACCCGGAGCAACTCCGCGTCTTCCACGGGAGTTCGAGAGGGAGCAGGAGCCGCGGCGTCGCCGAGGAACGCGCCCAACGAGTGCGCACCGCATCCGACGAGCGACACGAACACCACCAGGGACACCACCAGTCGCATGCGAAACCTCGTGCCACGAGTCTGCGCGATTCCCCAAGGTCCGTCACGCCGCGCGTGCGCGTCGTCGGCGCGGCCGCTTGCTTCCAGGGCCCCTCTGCGCTCGTCGAGAATCTTCAGGCTGCCTCCACCACGATCTCCATTTCCACCTCCGCGTCCTTCGCCCATCGCGGCAAGGAGAACCAGAGTTCCGACGCGCCAGACACGAAGTGGCGGCCGACATCGAGCACGTGCAGGCGTTCATTCGCGGGCTGCCCCGTGACTCGCAGGGAATAGGACGCGGCCGGAAACGCGACCATGACGACAGGGCTCCGAGGTTGTCCCTTGGAGGCGCGAATCTGGACCATGTAGCGCAGCGCGGGGCGCAGGCGCCGGACCGTGAAGCGACTCTCTGGCTCGAGTTCGCTCGCGAGCTCGGCGACGTTCAGCGACGTGTCTCCCGTCACACCGCCGAGGCGTGAACGAACCTCCAGTTCCAACAACTGGGGCTGTTTGAACGCCCACTCCCTTCCCCACAGGATGGACACCCACATGCGCGTGACGCCCTTCACCTTCTGGGCGTCCGTGGTCAGCAACCGCAGCCGCCGCTCGGGCGGAACATCCGGGTCGGCGATGAACGCCAGGACACGATGGGAGGTCGGAGCCGGACGCGCGCCATCCAACGCCTTCGACCAGGTCAGCCCGTAGGAGCCCACCGTGCGCAGGGTGTACGTCTCCGCCGGATTCAGCACCAGTTCACGCGCCCGCCGGATGGGATTGAAAGAATGCCTGGACTCGCTCATCAGGGCCCGCGCGGGCGGCTCCTGGACCACCGCCAGGGAACTGTCGGAGGCAGCGACCTCCTCCTCCGCATCCTCGCTCTCGTCCCACGCCTCCTCCTCGACAAGCGCGTCGCCCTCTGGAACGACCTCGACCTCATCCTTCCGTGGGTCGACCCGAGGCGGGGCGGGCTTGAGCTGGACGTTCAGGTTCGCGGTGAGGGCACGCGCGGCGTAGGTGCCTTCCCAGGGCAGGAACCCCTCGTGGCGCACCGTCAGGGTGAGCTGAGAGCCGAGCTGTGTGTCCGAGAGTCGCATCGGAGTCCGTTCGAACCGGATGCCATCCAAGGACACCTCCGCGCCGGAGGGCTCGGAGGTAATCCAGATGGAATCGAGCGGCTGCTGCTCCATCAACCCACTCCAGACGCGCCCCATCGACAGCAACCCGAGCCCCAGCGTGATGAGGACCACCGCGCGCCAGGCCATGGACGCCCCTCGGGGAGTCACCAGGGTCCGTGGAGCAACCTCCGCGCTCATGGGTGACGCCGTCTCCGGCTCCGCGGGGAAGGCTGCCTCTGGAACCGCGGGCTCCGTGATGACGGCGGGAGGCAGGTGCGGCACGGCCCGCAGGGGCGGTGTCACGCGTGGGGCCTCGGGGCTCCAGGCCGGGGGCCCGGGCACCTTGGCGACGCTCGACGCTCGCCATGACTCGAGCTGCGAAAGAAACCCCGAGGGAAGCGCCGGCATGCGCTTGCGCGTGGCCAGCTCCTCCTGGAAGAGCCAGCTCGTCAGATGCTTGCGCGTGTTGTTGGGGAACAGGGGCGCGTTCGTGCTCAGCCAATCCGAGAGGGATTGCTGCAGCGCCTCCGCCGTCCTGTAGCGCTGGTCCCGAGACTTCATCAACGCACGCTGAAGGATTTCCAGCATGGCCGCGTCCAGTGTCGGATTGAGCTGCTGCGCGGGCGTCAGGCGCCCCTCGACGGTCCGGAACATGACCTCCAGCTCGCCGCCGTCGTTGGGAAGCTGTCCGCACAGCATCTGGTACAGCACCACGCCCACCGCATACACATCCGAGCGCGCGTCCAGCGTCTCGCCCCGCGCCTGCTCCGGCGAGAAGTACTGATACTTGCCTTTCACGACCCCGGCCTCGGTCTCCGCGCGGCCCGCAAGCCGGGCCTTGGCGATGCCGAAGTCGGAGATCTTCACCTCCCCCTCGAAGCTCATCAGCACGTTGTCGGGGGAGATGTCGCGATGCACCAACCCGAGCGGCTCACCCTGCTCGTCCAACAACGTATGCGCGTAGTGCAGCCCTCGACACATGTCGATGGCGATGCCCGCGGCGATGGGCACGGGAAGCCTGGGAAGGCCCTTGGCTTTCGCCCGCTTCAACACCCGGGACAGCGGATGGCCATCCACCCACTCCATGGCCAGGAAATACTCGCCGTCCACCTGCCCGAAGTCGAAGACCTGCACCACATTGCCGTGGCTCAGGCTCACGCAGATGCGGGCTTCGTTGAGGAACATCTCCGCGAACGCCGGCTCCGACGCGTAATGACCGAGCACCCGCTTGATGACCACGGACTTGGTGACACCCGGAGCCGCCGGATACCGCGCCCGGTACACCACGGCCATCCCGCCCGCCCCCAGGCGCTCCAGCAATTCATACCGGCCAAACTGCGTTTGCCCCGGGTTGCCCATGTCAGGGGAAACTATCATTTCCAGAATTCATCGTGCGCGGAGCCCCTCCAGGGGCCTGTCGCGGCGCGACACGGAAACGAAGTCAGCGTCTGGCCTGTCTTGGGAAGGCCTCGCGCTCCATGGGAACCCGCTGTCTTTCTGACTCAGGTCTTCGTGGGCGCGGTGGCCTGCACGGCGGCCTTCACCTTCTCGCGCAAGGCACGGACGCGCTCACGCGCCTGGAGGCGCTGGTCCTCGGAGAGCTGACCGCCGGCCGCGTCACGCTGGGCCTTCAGCTCCTCTCGCAGCTGGCGGGCCTCCGTCTTGAACTGGTCTGCCTGCGACTGGGCGAGGCGACCTTCGGACACCGCGCGGTCCAGGCGGTGCTCCATCCGGGCGAGCTTCCGCTCTCCCTTCATGCCCTTGTGGCCGTGCCGCCCGTGGTGGCCCTCCTTGCATTGCGGCGCGGGCGCGGTGTCCTCCGCGAGCACCGGAACGGAGAACAGGAGCGAAGCCGTGACAAGGGAACGCAGCAGGAAACTCTGACGCATGGTGAGGCTCTCCAGTCGGTTGAACTGGACGCGAGCGGCACTCCCGCTCGCGTCCTCGTTGCCTGGAAGAACCCCGCGCGGAGGAGAAGGTTAAATCCACGCCCCTGCACCGGCCCGGAGCAACTCCCCTCCCCCTTCGTGCTCGCTAGCCCGCCGTGCAGTCGTCGAGCGCGTAGGAGAAGTCGCGCCGCGACGTCTGGCCCGGGTCCTGGTTGACGACGCCGATATCCAGGAGCTGGTCCGACACCTCCTGGGTGGGTCCACCGATGACGAGCGACTGCCGCGTCACCTTCGTGGAGAACATGCCCATCTTCCCAATCGTCCCATTGGGCTCGCGGCGCCAGCAGCTCACGATGCGCGGGTCCGACGGGGCGAACTGGCAGGACGTGTACTGCCCCACCACCTCGCGCTTCAGGTAGATGCAGCGGCAGTCCCACGGGTCATAGACCTGCGTCGCCACCACGCCCTCGTAGCCCGTCGCCGTCTGCTTCAGCTCGAAGTAGCTGCCGTCCTGCGGGATTTCGCAGAACAACTTCACGTCACCCACCGCGCGGTCCTTCTTCTGCTCCAACACCGCGCCTGACTCGGACGACACCGGCGACGGCGCCGGCTCACAACCCGCGCCCAGCAGCGCGAGGCTCACGAAACAGAACGAGGAGATACGCCAGGGGGTACGCATTTGCGCTCCTTGCGGGAAGTCCTGGGGATTCCAGGACAACCCGCATGGGAGTCTTTTCAGACCCTCAGCGCAACACACATTTGAGTCGCGAAGCCCTGGGAGCTCAGGGCGCGCTGGGCTTCACCGCGCGGGTGGCGATGAAACCCTCGAAGTATTCGGAGAGCTTGTCGCCCGCGACGTGCCGGTCCTCGAAGAAACCAGCGAGGAGGAAGCCCGCGTCGAGCTGTCCGCCCACCTGGTCCTGGAGCGAGTGCCCCACGCAGAGGGGCTCACCCTTGTCGGTGTACCTGCTGCGCTCGGCGTCCGTGAGGCTGGTGAAGTCCGAGTACGGCATCTTGTACTTGAGTTGCATCACCCCCTGCTCCTGGAGGTCCGGGTCGAACAGGAAGATGACCGGGTTGCTGAAGCCCGACAGGAGCGCGCCGCCCGGACGCAGCACACGGAAGGCCTCGCGCCAGACGGGCCGCACGTCGTCCACGAAGGCGTTGGAGCACGGGTGGAAGATGAGGTCGAAGCTTCCGTCCTCGAATGCGGACAGGTCCTTCATGTCCCCCTCCACCAGCCGCAGCTCCAGGCCCTCCCGCTCCGCCACCTTGCGGTCCTGACCGAGCTGAGCGGGCGAGTTGTCCAACACCGTCACCCGCGCGCCCGCCGCCGCGAGCACGGGCGCTTGTTGTCCGCCCGCGCCCGCCAGACACAGCACCCGCTTGCCGGTGACATCACCGAACCACTCGCGCGGCACGGGCTTTGTCGGGGTGAGGACGATGCTCCACTCCCCTCGCTTCGCCGCGGCGATGACCTCTGGCGTCACCGGCACCGTCCACCGGTCTCCCGCGGCCACCTGCCGGTCCCACGCCTCGCGATTGTACTTCCGCACGTCCACGGACTCAGTCGTCATGCAGCACCCTTCCTTCCATGCCTCCCGCCACGGTGATGACTTCACCCGTCACATGGCCGGAGATGCGATCCGATGCGAGCGTCACCACGACGCGCGCGACATCCTCGGGCTGGCCCACCTTGCGCAACGGCATGGTGCGCGTCACCCGCTTCACGAAACCCTCGGCCTCAAGCTTGGCGCGGTTGCGGTCCACCTCCGTCCAGCCGGGGCAGACCACGTTGACGCGGCCCAGCGGGGCGATGCGGCCCAGCTCGTTCTTCAGGCTGCGCACGAAGCCGCTCGCGAGCGCGCCCTTCGCGGCCGCATAGTCGGCGTGCCCCGCTTCGCCGAACAGACCCGCCGTGGAGCTGACGATGACGATGTTGCCTGCGCCCGTGGTGGACACGTGCCGGAGGAACGCACGGCAGCACAGGAAGACGCTGTCCAGGTTCTCCGCCAGCGTGCGGCGCCAGCGCGCCAGCGACATCTCCCAGACGGGCTCATCCGGGGCGGGCCACACACCCGCGTTGCACACCAGCACGTCCAGCCGGCCCAGCGCGGCCACCGACGCGGGCACGAGGGCATCCACCTCCGCCTCCACCGTCAGGTCCGCGCCCACCGCCGCGCCGCCCACCTCGCTGGCGAGCTTTCGCGCCTGCGCCTCGCGAGAGCGGTAGTGCACCGCCACCTTCGCGCCTTCCTCGGAGAACGCTCGGACCAGCGCGGTGCCAATACCGCCCGCGCCGCCCGTCACCAGGACGCCTTTGCCCCTCAGCTCCGTGTCCATTCAGATGGCTCCTCGGAAGACATGGGGCCCTGTCGCGCCGGAATCCGGACAGACGGGTGGCGTCCGGCTGCTGCCGACGCGAAAGGCCCGCGGTTGCTGACATGGAAAAGAAAACCGCCGACGCGAGGAAGGCGCGTCGGCGGGAGTTCATCAGCTCAGGCGCAGAAGCTTGCGCGCCTGCTCTGGCGTCGCGGGCTCGCGGCCATGGGCCCGGGCGCGTTTGGCGGCCTCGGCCACCAGCTCCCAGTTGCCCTTCGCGAGCACGCCCTTGGACACGTAGATGTTGTCCTCCAGGCCCACCCGCGCGTTGCCGCCTCGCTTCGCCGCCTCGTCCACGAAGGGAAGCTGGTGACGGCCCACCGCGGCCACCGTCCAGGTGCTCCCCTCCGGCAGCGAGGCAATCATGAAGTCCAGCACCTCCGGCCGCGCCTGCAGCGTGCCCGGCACGCCGAGCACGAAGTCGAAGTGCGCCGGCAGGTCCACCAGGCCCTCCTTCGCCAGATAGCGGGCCTCGTCGAGCATGCCCACGTCGAAGCACTCCAGCTCCGGCCGGAGGCCCAGCGCCTTGATTCTCTTGGCGATGTCCCGCACCAGCGGGCGCGGGTTCCAGAACACCTCTTCGCCGAAGTTCACCGTGCCCGTGGTGAGCGTGGCCATGTCCGGCCTGTCCTCTCCCGTGAGCGTCAGCGGGCCACAGCGCTGGTCCACCGTCATGCCCACCGCGCCTCCGGTGGACGTCTGGATGAGCACGTCGGTGCGCTTGCGGATGGCCCGGATGGCGGCCCGGAACAGCTCCGCGTCCTGGGACGGTTTGCCGTCCGCGGTGCGCACGTGCAGGTGCACCATCGCCGCGCCGGCCTCGCGACAGCGCACGGCGTCCTCGGCGATCTCCTCGGCGGTGATGGGCAGGTGCGGCGTCTGCTCGCGCGTCGTCTCCGCGCCCACCATCGCCGCGGTGATGACCATGGGAGTGCTCATCGCTGGCCTCGCTGCTTGTCCTTGGGAACCACGCAGGTGCCCGAAGCACGGCACACCACGACAGGCTCCGGCAACAGGTCCGCCGCCGAATCATTCACATCCGTGCGAGGCCGGATGACCTTGCGGGCCTCGAAGCGCATCTTCCGCGACGTGTTGCCCGCACTGATGATTTCGCCCTCCGCCTCGATGAAGTCTCCCGCGTACACCGGCGCCAGGAACTCCACCGAGTCGTATGCGCGGAACAGGCCCTCGTCGCCGTCCGCCCGGATGCACAGCTCCGTGGCCACGTCGCCGAACAGGCCCAGCATGCGCGCGCCGTCCACCAGGTTGCCGCCGTAGTGCGCGTCGTGGCTGCTCATGCGCAGGCGGATGATGGCCTTCGTCCCAATGCTCACGTCGGCTCTCCCTGGTAGTGCGCGTCCTTGGGCTCCTTGCCTTCCTTCTTCAGGAGCGCATGGACGATGTAGTTGGCCACGTCGGACGGCTTGGTGCCCGGCCCGAAGCCGGCGTCGAAGCCCAGCTCCAGCGCCAGCTTGTGGTCCACGCGCGGGCCGCCCAGGAGCAACTGCACCTTGCCGTGGATGCCCGCCGCCTTCGCCGCGTCGATGAACTGCCGCGAGTTGTCCTTGTGCACGTCGCGCTGCGTGACGACCTGGCTCACCAGGATGGCATCGGCCTTCTTCGCCACCGCCTTCTTGATGAGGTCCTCGTTGGGCACCTGGCTGCCCAGGTTGAACGCCTCGAACCCGGGGTAGCGCTCCAGGCCGTAGTCGCCCGCGTAGCCCTTCATGTTCAGGATGGCGTCGATTCCCACCGTGTGCGTGTCCGTGCCGGTGCACGCGCCGAACACGACGATGCGACGGCCGACCTTCTCCTTGATGAAGGCGTTGAGGTCGTCGAAGGACATCTTCTTCACGACGACTTCCGGCACGTCGATTTCGGCGTAGTCCAGGTACATGCCCGAGCGGGCGTACACGATGAAGAACGTGTAGTTGTCGGCGGCGCGCTCGGCGGCGGCGACCTTGACGTCGGAGAACCCCATCTTCTTCGTGAAGACGGCGGCGGCCTCCTTGGCCTTCTCCGACAGGGGCACCGGCAGGGTGAACGACAGCTGCACCACGCCGTCGTCCCGACGGTCTCCGTAGGGACGGATGATCTGCTTGCTGGGCTTCACCATCGGATCATTTCCCCCCGGCCCGCTGAATCTTCACGCTGGTGCCCACCTTGTCGGCCAGCGCGGCGAAGCGCTCCTTCTTGCGCTGCTCCAGGTGGAAGACGACGGACCACGTCGTGCGCCCATCGCACCCGACGTACGTCACCGTGTCCACCACCCCGCCGTTCGTCGAATTGTCCGAGTCCAGCCGCTTGGCCGCCGGCTGCCCGCCCACCTTGAGGCGCTCCCAGTTGGCCCCGCCGATGCCGGCGACAATCTTGTCCACGCAGACCTGGGCCTTCATGCCCGCGGTCTGCACCGAGCCCACGTCCACCAGGAAGTACGCGTCGCCGCTGGGCGCGGTGAACTTGGTCGTCCCGTCCTCGACGGAGCGGTTCCACGCGGCGGGCACCTGCACGCCCACGTTCTTCACCTGGAACTGCGCCAGCGAGTCCGCCGAGCCGCCCGCGGCCATCACCACGGTCAGGATGGTACCGAGCATCATGTTGCCTCCAGGATTTCCAGGAACGGGTTGAAGTAATCGGGAGCCTTCTCCATCACGCCATCCAACCCCTTGCCGCCGGTCTCCTCGCGCTTCACGTCGCCGAAGTGACCCTTGCCAATGGCCGCCACCATGCCCTCGTCGCGGCACTCCTGGAGCAGCTTCATCGCCTGGCCGAACACCTCGCGGGCCCGGTTGGCGATCTTCCCGTCCTCGCGAACGGTGAACTCCTCGTCGATGCCCCGCGCGGCGCGGTGGATGTAGTTGGCGGACTTGAGCGCCACGAAGCGGTCCGCGAGCAGCGGCGTGTGCATGGCCTCCGTCATCATGCCGAGCAGCTGGATGCCCTGCTTCGTCCAGATGGCCACCAGGTCCGCCATCACGTCGTACGCGTGGCTGAAGAAGATGTCCGTCTCCTTGTGCTTGGTGGGCGGCATGTACTTCAGCGGCGCGTCCGGGAAGCAGCGGCGCACCAGCATCGCCTGCGACAGCTCCAACAGGAGCGTGTCGTCCCGGTAGGGGTCGATCTCGTACGAGTGACCGATGCCCAGCTGCCAGTCCTTGAGGCCCGCGCGCTTGGCGAAGCACTCGTTGATGAACTGGCTGGCGATGACGGTGTGGGCCGCGTCGTACGCATCCGCGGTGGTGATGTAGTTGTCCTCGCCGGTGTTGATGATGATGCCGGCGAGCGCGCAGATGCGGCGGCTGAAGTACTGGTCGATGAAGGTGCGCCGCATGTTGATGTCGCGGAAGAGGATTCCGTACATCGCGTCGTTGAGCAGCATGTCCAGCTTCTCGTAGGCCGCGCAGAAGGCGATCTCCGACATGCACAGGCCGGACGAGTAGTTGGTGAGCTGGATGTAGCGCTTGAGCTTGCGGCTCTCCTCATCCAGGGCCTCGCGCATGATGCGGAAGTTCTCCTGGGTGGCGTACGTGCCGCCGTAGCCCTCCGTCGTCGCGCCGTGAGGCACGTAGTCCAGCAGGGACTGCGCGGTGGAGCGGATGACGGCGATGACGTCCGCGCCGGCCTGGGCCGCGGCCCGAGCCTGGTCCACGTCGTCGTAGATGTTGCCCGTGGCGACGATGACGTACTTGTGCGGCGCCGGCGACATGGGGAACTGCTGGCGGAGCGCGTCGCGCGCGGCGAGGCGGGACTTCATGTCCTCCAGGGCGGAGCGGGCTTCCGCGCGAACCTCGGCGCGGAGGTTCTGTTCGACTTCCGGAGACAGCGGACCCAGCTTGTCCGTCGGCAGCGCCGTCAGCCGCTCCACGGCCTCCAGCGGGCTCTTGGCGCCCAACTGGAGCGCCCGGCCATACCAATAGGCGGCGCCCCGGTTGAGCACCCCGGCGGCCTTGAGCTTGTCGACCATCAGGTTGGCGAGCGGAACCCCCCGCGCGCCGGCCCCGGAAATGCCGAAGAAGCGCAACACGGTGCGCTCGATGGATACAGTGGTGTTACGGCGGATGAGGTCGAAGATCGGGTTGACGATCTCTTCCGCCAGAGTGCGCGCGTGCGCAATCTGCGCGTCGTCAATGAACGGGCCAGGCATCCGCGCACCTTACCCGCCCAAACGCCTACAGGAAGCGCCGAAGCAGACCCCGAACGCGCTGCCGCACCGCATTATCGGTTCTGGAGCCAACGCACCGAAAAAGCGATGATCCCCTGCACCGAGCAGGCGGTGTTTCCACCGACATGCCGGTGAGTGGCGTTGTTGGCTTCGTGACAAGCCTTTGGATTTATTGGAATCCAGGAATCGGCACGGCGCGTGCTCTGGAGCGGTCCGCCTCATCCCCCGAGAGGAGACTTCGAATGAAAACCCGCTCCCTGTTGCTGTCGGCTGTGTTGCTCAGTGGTCCTGCCTTCGCAGCCAATCCGCCGCCCCTCACCACGGACACCGGTGCCGCCGTGGGCACCAATCAAAGCTCCAAGACGGCCGGCCCGCGCGGCGGCATCTTGCTGGAGGACTTCCACCTCATCGAGAAGCTGGCCCGGTTCGACCGTGAGCGCATCCCGGAGCGCGTCGTCCACGCGCGCGGCACGGGTGCCTATGGCGTCTTCGAGAGCTACGGCAACTTCTCCAACCTGACGCGCGCGTCCGTCTTCTCCAGCAAGGGGAAGAAGACGCCCCTGTTCGTGCGCTTCTCCACCGTCATCCATCCGTCCGGCTCGCCGGAGACGCTGCGAGACCCACGCGGCTTCGCGCTCAAGTTCTACACGGACGAGGGCAACTGGGACCTGGTGGGCAACAACCTGCCCATCTTCTTCATCCGCGACGCCATCAAGTTCCCGGACATGGTGCACTCGCTCAAGCCGTCGCCCATCAACAACAAGCAGGACCCGAACCGCTTCTTCGACTTCTTCTCCCACATCCCCGAGTCCACGCACATGCTGACGCAGGTGTACTCGGACATCGGAATCCCGGCGAACTACCGCCAGATGAACGGGCACGGCGTCCACGCGTTCAAGTTCGTCAACGCCAAGGGTGAGTACCGCTACGTCAAGTTCAACTGGGCCTCGCAGCAGGGCGTCAAGAGCCTGACCTCCGAGGAGGCCGCGCGCACCGCGGGCGAGGACCACCAGCACGCGACGACGGACCTGTATGCGTCCATTGGCGCGGGCAAGTTCCCCGCATGGGAGCTGTCCGCGCAGGTGTTGGACCCCAAGGACCTGGACAGCTTCAGCTTCAACCCGCTGGACCCGACGAAGATCTGGCCGGAGGACAAGGTGCCCTCCGTCAAGCTGGGCAAGTTCGTCCTCAACAAGATGCCGGACAACTTCTTCGAGGAGACCGAGCAGGCCGCGTTCTCCCCCGGCGTACAGCCCTCCGGCATCGAGCCGTCCGAGGACCGCCTCCTCCAGGGCCGGCTCTTCTCCTACGCGGACACGCAGCGCTACCGCGTGGGTGCCAACTACCAGTCCCTCGCCGTCAACCGCTCGCGCGCCTCGGTGAACAGCAACAACCAGGCGGGCAGCATGAACATCGCCAACACGAAGTCGGACGTGAACTACGAGCCGAGCATCGCCCGTGAGTCGCAGGAGTCCCCCGCCGACCTCTTCTCGCGCGCCGCGCTGTCCGGCACCACGCAGCAGCAGCCCATCGAGAAGACGGACAACTTCTCGCAGGCGGGCGCCTTCTACACGGCGCTCGACGCGGCCGCGAAGGACCGGCTGGTGAAGAACCTGGCCGCGGACCTGGGCCAGGTGCGTGACGCCCGCGTGAAGGCGCGCATGGTCGGCCACTTCTACGTCGCCAACGCGGAGTACGGCACCAAGCTGGCCAACGCGGTGGGTGTGAAGGTGGATGACGCTCGCGCCGCCGTGGCCCCGCTCGCCACGCGCTGAAGCTCGCGGTGATTCACACGGGTCCCGGCGCCAGGGTGTCGCCGGGACCCCTTGAGAGACGGCCGGGGCGTGGCCAGGGAAGGCGCGCTCCCCGCGAGGTGGCCTCCCCCGCCCCGGCCTTCTCATCCGACTTCGTCTGGAGGACGACCATGTTTCGCAAGGTGCTGCTCGGAGCCCTCGGTCTCCTGGTGCTGGTGTGCGCGGTGCTGACGGCCGCCTGGTGGTCCCTGCGCGCGGAGCCCGCGCCCCAGGGGCGGATGCTGGCCACGAGCGAGGCGGAGAACTACCTGCTCGCCGCCGCGCGCGTCGGTGACACGGAGATTGTCACGGGGTTGCTGAAGGCCGGAACCCCCGTGGAGGCTCGCGACTCGCGGGGCTTCTCGCCACTCATCCTCGCGGCGTACCACGGCCATCTGGACACCGTGCGCGCGCTGCTCGTGGCGGGTGCGGATGCGTGCGCGGGCGACAAGCGCGGGAACACGGCGCTGATGGGCGCGGCCTTCAAGGGCTACGGCGACGTCGTCGCGCTGCTGAACCAACAGCCGTGCGCCGTGGACCAGGCCAACAGCCTGGGCCAGACGGCGCTGATGTTCGCCTCCCTCTTCGGGCGGCGGGAAGTCGTGGACCAGCTCCGCGAGAAGGGCGCCTCTCCCGAGGCTCGCGATGCCAGTGGCCGGAGTGTCGGCGACTGGGCGCGGACGCAGACCGAGCCCCAGGCACCCGTGGCGCCCGAGACCGATGGCGCGCCCTCCGCCGCGAGGTAGTGCGACACGACGCTCACGTCGCGACCGATGGCCTCGCGGAGGATGCGGCGACAGGGGCCTGACGCGCGGGGAGCAAGCCGCTCTGGACGGGCTTGCGCCCCGCAGCCTCGTTCAGACGTAGCGCGTGGCGAAGAGCTGGAGCAGCGCCGGCTCCGTGCGCAGCAGCGCCAACGTCAGCGAGGCATGACCGGGCACGTAGCCGTTGCCCACCAGCATGGTGACGTCCTTGCCCACGCCCTCGGCGCCGAGCGCCGCCGTCGTGAAGCTGGTGGCCATGGAGAAGAAGATGGCCGTGCCGCCATCCTTCACCGAGAGAATGGTGGCCATCTCCGTGTTGCCCACGCTGGCGCAGTTCACCACCAGGTCACAGAGCTGCCCATCCGTGGCCTGGCTCACCGCCTCCATCACGTCCACGCCCTGGGTGGCATCCACCTTCAGCGCCACGTCACACAGGCCGATGGACGACAGCATGTCGAGCGCCGCCTGGGACACGTCCAGCGCGATGAGCTTGCCCCGGCTCTCCAGGTTGCGCCGCGCCTGCGCCAGACACAGCGCCCCGCTCTTGCCCGCGCCCAGCACCGCCACCGTCATGCCCGGCCGCACGTAGCGCGCCACCAGCGCGGGCGCGCCGCACACGTCCAGCGCCGCCAGCGCCAGCGTGTCCGGGATGTCCGACGGGAGCTTCGCGTAGATGCCGCTGGCGAAGAGCACCGCGTGCCCTCGAATGTCCAGCCGGTCGATGTCCACCTGGACGGCCTTCACCTCTTCAATCACCAGCGGAGTCAGCGTCAGGCTCACCAGCGTGGCGATGCGGTCTCCAATCTGGAGCTGCCCCTTCGCCGGGTGCTTGGCGCCAATCTCCTTCACGCGGCCAATCAACATGCCGCCCGAGCCCGTGACGGGGTTCTGCATCTTCCCCCGCTCCCGGACGATCTCCTGGATGCGCTCGCCGATGCGCGCGGGGTCGCCGCCCACCTCGCCCTTGATCTGCTTGAAGGAGGCCGCGTCGATGTTGAGGCTCTCCACGTCGATGAGCACCTCCGAGTCGCGGCACGGCAGCGAGGGGTCCAGCTTCCGCGCACGCTGCGGCAGCACACCCTTCTCACCGACGACGCGAGACAGCCCGTAGAGGTCGTTGCTCATGTTCCCATCTCCCTGAAGGTCTTCCCGCACCTGCCACCGAGCCACCGTGGCGCGCGGGCGCTCTGCCTCTACCCGCTCCCCTGGGGCAATGGCCAGCGCAACGTCACGCTTCCGAGGGATGACGTCACGCGGCAATCAGTCCCGGGGCCCCACGTCCCATGGGCCCGTCCAGGACCGACGCCGCGCCCGGTCCGCTACTCCCGCGCGAGCTTCGGCAGGAGGACCGACAGCGACCGCTCGAAGCGATAGCTCACGCCGGAGTGGCCGTCCTCGAACTCCTCGTGCACCAGCTCCACACCGGCGTTCTTGAGGTCGTCCGCCAGCATCCGCGTGCCCCAGCGCATGTTGAACTCGTCTCGGGTGCCGCAGTCCAGGAAGATGGTCTTCATCTTCCGGTAGGCGTCCAGGAACTTGGGCACGAAGCGCACCGGGTCATGCACCAGCCACCGGTTCCACACGTCGATCTTCAACCGGCCCGTCTGCGCGTCGAAGGGCAGCTCCAGGTTGAGCGGCTCCCCCTTCTTCGGCGAGTACGCCGCCGCCATCGCCAGCGTGTTCACCACCGGAAAGTCATCGCCGCGCATCTTCGTCTCGCGCACGCGCTGGCGGAACTCGCCCTGCCAGGCCTCGATGCCTCCGGCCTTGAGGAGCACGCCCGCCGCCTTCGGCAGGTCCGGCAGGTAGCAGTACTCGAAATACGAGTCCGCCGAGTGCGCGCCCAGGTGCGAGAAAATCTCGGGGTGGTAGCGCCCCATCACCAGCGCGCCATACCCGCCCGAGCTGTGTCCCAGCACGGCTCGCGACGCCGCCTTGGGCAACGTGCGGAAGGTGCGGTCCACGAAGCCGACGATGTCCTTGGCCAGGTAGTCCCGGTAACGGCCGATGGCGTCGCTGTTGATCCACTGGCTGCCGCCCAGGGACGTCCAGCCATCCGGGAACACGCCCACCACCGGCGGCACCGCGCCAGACTCGATGAGCGCGTCCAGCCGCTCGGGCACGCTGGGCGCGAAGCCCGAGGCATTCGTCCAGCTGCCTCCGCCGCTGCCGAACGCGTGCAGGAAATACACGGCCGGATAGCGTCGGTCTCCCTCGCCATACCCTGGCGGCAGGTACACGGTGAGCCGCCGCCGAGACGGGTCGCCCAACGGATTGGACTCCAACGCGGGCGACTGCACCTCGCGCGTTTCCAACAATCCCCTCATCTGAGTCTCCCCCCCGAGGCCCGCTATGCGCGCGAGCCCGGGTTCTTGCCGAAGATCTTCATCACGGCTTGCAGGTCCTCCCACGCCTTGCGCTTCTCCGCTGGATTGCGGAGCAGGTACGCGGGGTGGAAGGTGGGCATGAGCTGAATGCCCTCATAAACGCGCCAGGCACCACGCATTCGGGTGATGGGCGTCGAATCGCGCAGCAACGTCTGCGCCGCGAACTTGCCCAGGGCCACGACGACCTTGGGCTGGATGGCCGCGAGCTGCGCCCGGAGGAACGGCTCACACGCGGCGATCTCGTCCGGCTCCGGATTGCGGTTGCCTGGAGGCCGGCACTTCACCACGTTGCAGATGTAGATGTCGTCGCGACGGAAGCCCATCGCCTCGATCATCTTCGTCAGGAGATCTCCCGCGGCGCCCACGAAGGGAACGCCCTGCAGGTCCTCGTTCTCGCCCGGCCCCTCGCCGACGAACACCAGCTCCGCGCGAGGGTTGCCCGTACCGAACACGATGTTCTTGCGGCCCGAGCACAGCTTGCAGCGCTGGCAGTCCCCCAGCTCGCGACGCACCTGGTCCAACGTCGGCCGCTCACTGTCGACACTCCCCGGCAACGCGGTGGTCCCGCCTGGAGACGACCGGGGAACGTCCAGCAGCATTCCGGCGCTTGAGGGAGCGGAGGGACGAGACAGCGGCGCGCGTGCCGCCACGGGCGCCTCCGCACGAGGAGGCGGGGGCGCATCGACGAGCGGACGCGACACGGGCGCCGCGCGGCTCGAATCCGGGGGACTCACGGGAGGGCCGGGTCGACGCTCGGCCATGGGG
>NZ_VIFM01000179.1 GCF_006636215.1 Myxococcus llanfairpwllgwyngyllgogerychwyrndrobwllllantysiliogogogochensis
CGCCCGGCCCGCCCCCCGGCGGTGAGGTGGGCGGGTCTCGGGCGCCTCGGCTCATCCCCGGGGTGGAGTCCTCCCGGAGCGTCGGGAGGTGGGATACGCTGTCGGCCGCGTCCAAGGCTCCACCGGACGCCGAGGTGGCCCCCATGAGCGCATCCCCCCTCTTTGGTGACCTGCTGCTCAAGCTGGGTATCGTCACGCCCGTGCAGGTGCAGGAAGCCCTGGCCCTCCAGGCGCTCACTGGCCAGCGCGTGGGCGAGGCGCTCATCTCCCTCGGCTACGTCACCCGGGAGCAGATTCAGGACGCGCTGGGAGAGGCGTTGGGTCTGCACCACGACAAGGGGCCCTCGCAGCCCGCCCTGGGCGAGCTGCTGGTGGGGCTCAAGTACGTGACGCTCGCGCAGCTCGAGGAAGCGCTCGCCCGTCAGCGCCGCGACGGGCGCAAGCTGGGCGAAATCCTCGTGGAGCTGGGGCACTGCACGTACAAGCAAATCTACGAGGCGCTCGGCTTGCAGAACCGCATCGCGGGCCGGCAGGAGAATCCGCGGCCCTTCATCGACGGGCGCCGCCGCGTCGTCGTCGTGGACGACAGCCCGCTGGCGTGTGCCTTCGTGCAGGAGGGCCTGGTCGCCCTGGGCTACGAGGTCCTCTGCTTCCAGGACCCGTTCGAGGGGCTGGAGGGCATGAGCCGGCTTCAGCCCGCCATCGTCCTGAGCGATTTGGAGATGCCCGGTCTGGATGGCGTGGAGCTGTGCCGCCGACTCAAGGAGGGCCCCACGCGGGGCCTGCCCGTCATCATCCTCACCGCGAATGACCGCGAGGCGGAGCGCGTGCGCGGCCTGCGCGCGGGCGCGGACGACTACGTCAACAAGTCCGCGTCCATGGATGAGCTGGCGGCGCGAATCGAGAGCGTGGTGCGCCGCACCGGTGAGACGGAGCGGATGCGCAAGCTGTTCGCCCGCTACACGTCCGCGGCGGTGGTGGACGAAATCCTCAAGAGCGCGGACGCGGTGGTGCTCACCGGCGAGAAGCGCGAAGTGACGGTGTTGTTCGCGGACATCCGCAACTTCACCGGGCTGGCGGAGAGCCTCCCTCCCGAGCAGGTCGTCGGCGTGCTCAACCAGGTGCTGGGCCGGCTGTCCGACGCGGTGCTCACCTGCGGGGGCACGCTGGACAAGTTTCTCGGCGACGGGCTGATGGCGGTGTTCGGCGCCCCGGTGGCGCGCACGGACGATGCGCTGCGCGCGCTCCAGTGCGCGAAGATGATGATGGACGCGATGACGGACCTGCGCGTGGAGGCGGAGGCCGAGTGGGCCGCCAACGGCCGCGAGGGCCACCCGCTGGTGCTGGAGCTGGGCGTGGGCATCAACTCGGGCGTCGTCGTCGCCGGCAACATCGGCAGTACCGTGCGCTCCGAGTACACCTGCATCGGCGACGCGGTGAATGTGGCCGCGCGGCTGTGCGCGCTGGCGGGCCCCGGGGAAATCCTCGTGGGCGAGCGCACCCGGGAGCTGGTGGACGCCAACGAGACGGCCTTCGAGGACCTGCCCCCTGTCCGCCTGAAGGGTAAGCAGCAGCCGGTGCCGCTATTCCGCGCGCTTTAGGCCCGCGTGAAGTCTTCCGCACCCCAGGCCCCCTCTGGCGGTAGGGTGGGGGGCATGAATCCGTCCGCTGACGACCGCCCTCCGCCCTCCCGTCGCTCACCCGTGCTGTGGGTGGGGCTGGTGTTCGCCCTCGCCCTCATCTGCGCGGTGCTGGTGGGGGCGCTGACGCGCTCGAAGGCGGTGTACGCGGAGCGGATCCACCAGGACATCGGCGTGCTGGAGGACGCGCTGTCGCGCTTCCACGCGGACGGCAACGAGCTGCCGGAAGAAGCGGACCTGGAGCCCCTGCTGGTGCCCAAGTACCTGCCCGCGCTGCCGCTGGACCCGTGGGGTCGGCACTACCGGTACACCAGCAACGGCACCCAGGTGTTCATCGCGACGTTCGGCAAGAGCGACGACCGGGGCGGCAGCCGCGAGGAGCAGGACCACACCAACCACGACGGACACCCCCGGCCGGAGCCGGTGAAGTAGCCGTCCTGACGTGCGGCCGTGTGCCTTCGGGCCCGGCGACCGGTGGGCCTCCGGGCGGGCTGTCATGACGGAGGGGCCCCCCGCCTGGCGGCGTCGTGCGCATCTGTCCTGGAGGGGATGGACGTCCAGGCCATCCCCGCGAGGAGGGCGGCCATGGCCATCGTCTGTGCGAGCCCGCTGATGGCGCGGGAGTCCCGGGAAGTGGAGGTCGCCGCGGCCCTGGCGGCCCGGCTGGGAGAGCCGCTCCTGCTCGTGGGCGTCATCGACGGCGAGCCGCTGACGGAGGCCACGCGCCTGGAGGCCCAGCGGCACCTGGAGGCGCAGGCGGAGCGATTGGAGCTCCCCCCGGGCCGGGTGAGTTGCCGGGTGCGCTCGGACACGGACGCGGTGCTCGCGGACGAGGAGTGCCGCCACTCGCGCTGGGTGGTGGCCGCGGCGGAGGGCTGGCGCACGTCGGCCTGGCGGCGGGCGTCGCTGCCGGAGCGGCTGGCGCGCCATGGCTGCGGCCCGGTGCTGTCGGTGCGCCGCGAGGACGCGCTGGTGGACTGGCTGCGAGGCCGGCGGCGCCTGCTTGTCGTGGTGGGCGTGGATCCGCTGTCCCCCACCGCCGACGCCGCCGTGGCCTTCCTGCGCGAGCTGCGCCGGGTGGGGCCGTGCGACGTGCTGGCCACCTACGTGTGCTCGCCGCTGGAGGAGCGCGACCGGCTGGGCATCCACACCCCCGTCCACGTGGACCTGCTGGAGCCCCGGGCGCGGGACATGGAGGCGTTGGACCCGGCGGTGGAGACGGTGCTGCTGCGCGAGGTGCGTGAGCAGGTGGGGGACTTGCTGGGAGAGGGCGGCGTGGAGGTGGTGCTGGAGCCGGGCTTCGGCAGGCCGGCGGACCACCTGCTGCACGTGGCGCTCTCTCGCGGCGCGGACCTTGTCGTGGTGGGCATGCGCGCGCGGGGGGCGGTGAAGCGGCTGTGGCACGGCTCGGTGTCGGCCGGGGTGCTGCGCAACGCGGAGCAGGCCGTGGTGTGCGTGCCGGACGTGCTGCGCGAGCCCCGGCATGCGCTGCCGCCGCGCAGCGTGCTGGTGCCGGTGGACTTCTCCGACGCGTCCGAGCGCGCCATCGCCCAGGCCCGCTCCCTGGTGGGGCCGGGTGGCCGGGTGCACCTGCTGCACGTGCACCGCAAGCGCCTGGGCGAGACGGGGGGCTTCATGGACCACTACGGCGTGCTGCCGGAGCCTCCTCGCGAGCGCGAGGTGATGCTGCGACGGCTGTGGGAGCTGGTGCCTCGCGACGAGGGCGCCCAGGCGCTGCGCTGGAGCGTGGAGGGCGTGACGGGCGAGGACATCGCGCAGGCCATCTGCCAGGCCACCGAGCGCGAGGGCGTGGACCTGGTCTGCCTGGGGACGTCGGGGGAGCCCTCGCGGGAGCCGGACGCGCTGCCCGGCGCGGTGGCTCGGGAGCTGGTGGCGCGCTGCCGCCGGCCCGTCATGGTGGTGCCCGGCACGTGACACGTTTGAGACAGCAGTCACTCAGGTACACATGAAAGGGTTTTCAGGTGGGTCGCTTCGAGCCCCACCTGTCAGGACACGTGGCCCGTTGAACGGGAGACCCGATGGGGCGCTAGAATCCCCGCACCACGCATCACAGCAGGGGGTTTGCCGGTGACGCTCAGTGGTTACCGAGAAGAAGAGCTCGTCTGCAATCGTGCCTCGCTCATCATCCATGGCGGCACGGAGGAGGAGCGCCGCAGCTGGGCCCAGGAGGCCGCGCGCAACTTCGACGTGGAGCTCGTGGAGGTGCGACAGGCCACGGACCTGGCCGCGGCGCTTCGCCAGCGCAACGGCGTGTTGTTCATCCCCGATGCCGCCAAGCTCGGGCGCGACGCGCAGGGGCTCATCCTGCGCTGCCTGCAGATGCAGGAGGAGCGGCCCAAGGTCGTGGTGGGGGTGTCGGGCGCGGCGGACGCGGCGCTCTCTCGAGGCACGCTGCGGGAGGATCTCCACTACCGCCTGCACCAGGCGCAGGTGGACCTGCAGAAGGACGGCATGCGGGAGCTGCTGCGGCGGCGCTGGGCGCTCCAGTCGGAGCAGCTCGCGCTGAAGGCCGCCGCCGCGAAGGCCGTCGCGGAGTCGGAGCGCGAGGCCGCGGAGGCCCGTCGCCCCGGCTCGGTGACTCGCACGCTCCCCAAGGCGCGCAAGCCGGTCTCCAGCTCGCGCAAGCCGGCGTCCCGCAACCTGTCGCCTCGCTGAAGGGCGCGACCTCCACGCGCGGGGGGACTCACTCCCCTCGCGCCGTCAGTCGAGGCGCGAGGGCCCGTCGGCGCCCGGCCCACTCGAAGACGCGAGGAGACCCCATGTCGCTGGAGCTCATCCGAGGAGACATCACCCGAGTCGACGCGGACGCCATCGTCAACGCGGCCAACAGCTCGCTGTTGGGCGGCGGCGGCGTGGATGGCGCCATCCACCGCGCGGCCGGTCCGGAGCTGGTGGCCGAGTGCCGGCTCCTGCACGGCTGCCCCACCGGACAGGCGAAGGTGACGCGGGGCTACCGCCTGCCCGCCCGACACGTCATCCACACCGTCGGCCCTGTCTGGCGCGGCGGCACCCATGGCGAAGAGGCCACGCTGGCCCGGTGCTACAAGAGCGTCTTCGCCCGGGTGTCGGAGCTGGGGCTGCGCTCGGTGGCCTTCCCCTCCATCTCCACGGGCATCTACGGCTTTCCCATCGAGAAGGCCTCACCCTTGGCCCTCCGGGAAATCCAGGCCGCCCTGGCCCGACTGTCACATCTTGAGAAGGTGACAGTGGTGCTCTTCTCGGAGGCGGACCTGGAGACGTATCAGCGCGCGCTCGAGGGGCTCCAGGGGGCCCCGGGGGGCGAGAATGTGTGAACGAGGAAAACTGGGCTAGAGTTTCGCCCACGTCCTTTCTTCGTCGGAGCATCACATGTCTCAGGAGAATGCTTCCCCCAAGCCCAAGCGCGGGCTCAAGCGGCCCATCGAGGTGGTTCGCGCCGAGCTGATGAGCGACGCGGACACCAAGAAGATCGCCGCGGCCGTGAACATGAAGCTCGAGGACTACGTGGAGCTGGTCCTCAAGTACGCGCAGGACAAGGACCTCGACCCGGAGCTGAACATCGTCCCCGACGAGGAGCTGAAGAAGAACGGCATCACCCCGCTGACGTCCGACGAGGCCGCGGACCTCCTCATCCGAGGGATGAAGGGGGAGCTGCCCGGGTCGGCTCCGGACTTCGACAACTCCAAGTTCGAGCAGAAGGCCGCGGGCGGGAAGCCCTCGCTGGGCGCGCCGGACGCTCCGTTGCCGCCGTCGACGCCGTCGGCCCCCTCCACGGGGACCCAGGACGCCGCGGCGCGGCAGGCGATGTTGGATCAGATCAAGCGGGGCGGTGGCGGCCGGGCCTGAGGTCCGGCCCCCTGGGCTGGAAAGCGGAAGAAAATCCGACGGAAATTCTGGCGGAAACTATTCAGCCGCTCTGTCGAGAATCACTGTGAGTCTTCTCTCTCCCAAACTTCCGCGTCCCCCGCGAACTCTGAGGTGTCACCATGGGCCTGTTCAATCTGAATCCCGCGAAGCTGTTCAAGGACGTCCTCAAGGGCATTGGCAGCGCGGCGGAGAAGGTCGGCGGCCTCGCCGGTGGCATCGCGAAGTTTGGTGAGAAGCTGCTGGGCTTCCTGAAGAAGCCGGCCTCGGAAATCATCGAGCCCATCACCAACAAGATCAGCGAGCAGATCAACAAGATCCCCTACGTGGGCAAGTTCCTGGCCCCGGTGGTGGACGGCCTGCTGAAGCAGGGCGTGACGTCGCTGGTCGGCGAGGGCCCCATCGGCGGCATCGGCGCGCTGGCGAAGGCCACCTCGAAGATCGAGGACGTGACCAAGGTCGCCGAGCAGGTTCGCGCTGGCGCCGAGAAGGTGGGCGCGTGGACGGACAACGTCCTCGGCCAGCAGAACGTGCAGAACATCATCGCGCAGCGCCACGCCTCCTTCATCGAGTAAGGCCTCGCGCCCCTGGCGCGAAGATGTGGCAAGCCCGAGGGCCGGTCCTCCGCGAGAGCGGGGCCGGCCCTTCGGCTTTGCGGGGTACGGGAGGCTGGGTGTCCCCCGGCGAGAGGGATGAGCACCGAGGGCTGGCCTTCCGTGAGAGCGGGGTCGGCCCTTCGGCTTTTGCGGGTACGGGAGGCTGGGTGTCCCCCGGCGAGGGGGATGAGCGATGAGCATTGAGGGCTGGCCTTCCGTGAGAGCGGGGCCGGCCCTTCGGCTTTGTGGGGGACGGGAGGATGGGTGTCCCCCGACGAGGGGGATGAGCGATGAGGGCTGGCCTTCCGTGAGAGCGGGGCCGGCCCTCCGGCTTTGCGGGGGACGGGAGGTTGGGTGTCCCCTGGCGAGATGAATGAGCACCGAGGGCTGGCCTTCCGTGAGAGCGGGGCCGGCCCTTCGGCTTTGCGGGGGACGGGAGGACTCGTGTCCCCAAGCGACGAGGTGGGCACGGAGGGCCGGTCTTCCGTGAAGGCGGGGGTGGCCCTTTGGCTTTGCACGGGAGGTTGGGCCCCCTACCAGCCAGGATGAATGGGCATCGGGGCTGGTCTTCCGCGAGAGCGGGGTTGGCCCTTCGGCTTGCCCAGGCACTTGTGGCTGGAGCGGTGGTTCTCGTCGGAGCGACAGGTGAGGGGGGCTGAGGCCTGGCTTCTCACAGGGCCAGGGCTTCAACAGGCCCTGCCTGGGACGGGCTTCCGTTCTGGAAGGTTCGGGCCAGTTCTGGCGACGATGGAGTGAGTCCGCCTCTGCGCGGCTCTTCCCTTCGGAGAAGGAGCCCGCATTTCAGCCGCTTGGAGCGAGCCAGGCTCAGTGGATGCTCCTCGTTACGGCGAAGCAGTCCCTCAGTTCGCGTGGTCGGGCACCAAACCTGGGTGAATGGATACCCAGTTGTGATCCTCGCCCCTGAGGCGAAATCCATACTGGCAGTATGGATTTTTGAGGGCTTTTTTCTCGGCTTCTAAGGCGGTGGATCACGCCCATGCGAAGCGGTGTGGCGCTGCCGCGAGAAGTTCCCGGGAAGGGGTGTGGCGCGCCCTGTGGATCATCCCGGCCCGGGTTTCGGTGCGGGTCAGCCCTCTTCGCGGGCGAGGCGCTTCACGTCGCGCAGGAGCCGGTCGGTCGAGTCGCTGTCGGCGCTGTCGTAGTAGCCGCGAATCTCTCCGCGCGAGTCGACGAGGACGAAGTGCGTACCGTGGAAGATGGAGAGCAGGTCGTCCTCGGCGGCGCCGGCCTCACGGCCCATGCTGACCTTGAAGCCCTGGACGATGGTGTCCTTGAGCACGTCGTAGTCGCCGGTGAGGAAGCTCCAGCGGGCGAAGTTGGCGCCATGGAGTTGGCCGTATTCGGCGAGGCGCTCGGGCGTGTCGTACTTCGGGTCGACGGAGAAGGAGACGAGCTGGAGGTTCGGGCCGAAGGAGTCGGTGCTCGTCTGCACCTGGGCCATCTTCCGGGTGAAGGCCGGGCACACGGTGGGGCAGCGGGTGAAGATGAAGTTGGCGATGAAGGGGTGGCCCTTGAGCTGGGTGTTGCCGAAGGGCTTGCCGTCCTGGCGGGTGAAGGTGAAGTCCGGCAGGGCGCCCAGCTGGGGCAGGGGTTCGTTGCCCGCGCGCATCAGGTTGACGGCGGCGACCGAGGCGAGTCCCAGGGCGACAACGGCGAGACCGGCCCAGAAGCCGGGGCGTTGCGTGAGACGGGCCGGGGGGAGCGCGAGAGGGGAGTCGGCGGACATGGCCCGCACCTAACGAAAGGACTGGGAGGGCACAAGCGCGTCGGAGGGCCAGGGGTCAACCTGCCTACTCGCGAGGTGTAGCCGGCAGCAGGCCGCCCCGAGGGCAGGCGGGCCCGGCGAATGCGGACGGGGCCGTGGCTTGAGGCCTCAGGGTCCGCGTGCTAGCCGGGAGAGCGGTGATGACTGGCGAGAGCGCTCCACTCCGAGTCGACGAGCCGCGTCCCACCTTCCGGGGCGAGGGATGACGGGGCGCATGGCACTCGACGCCGCCGTGTCCTGCCATCCTGAGCGAGAAATGGATGGGCGCATGTCACTCGATGGCGCCGCCTCCCACGTTTCGGAGCGAGGGGCGGATGGGCGCATGTCACTCGATGGCGCCGCCTCCCACGTTTCGGAGCGAGGGCTGCGTGGGAGCAAGCTACTCGACGCCGCCGTGTCCCTCCTTCCGAGTCGAGAGCTTCGAGCGCGCATGTATCCAGTCGGAGCAGCCGCGGCGATTTCCGTACAGAGCCCCAGCTCGCGACGACGAGGCGCATCCATTCTTTCATCGCGAGCGATGCGCGTGAGCGAATCAGTCGAACTTCCCATCCAGGCGCCAGGCACCGTGTTCCGCTTCCCAGCGGGAACAATGCGCGGGACCTTGTCGCTCGCCGGGCTCCTCCTGGCCCTCATGCCCCTGGACGTGCTCGCCTGTGCGACGTGCTCCCTGCGCGAGCCCGAGTCCGCGGTGCGCTCCGCGCTCCTGGTCGTGGGGTTGATGCTCACGCCCTTCCTGGTGGTGGGCGTGGGGTTGTGGGCGGTGCGGCGCGCGGGCCGGGAGGATGGCGCGTGAGCACGTCTGTCGAGGAGAAATCCCAGCCATCGTCGGACACGCCCACGAGCACGAGCACGAGCGCGAGGACGCTGGCGCTCCCCGAGGACGCGAGTGTCGACGGGCATCGCATCGACGCGCTGCTGGGTTGGAGTCATCGCTTCGAGGCGGGCATGGCCGCCCTCGCGCTCGGGTGGATGGTGGTGGCGGTGTGGCGCTTCCGAGGCTCGAAGCGAGCAGCCTCGGACGGAGGCACGAAGCGCTCCCGCGCGTGGGTGCTCGGCCTGGCGCTGAGCACGTTCCTGGTGGTGGACGGAGCGCTGCTGGTGGGCTCGGAGGGCTATCTGCGGGACGTGCTGTGGAACCTCGACGTCCCCGCGAAGGACCCGCGCACTGTGCGGATTGAAATCAACGCCCACCAGTGGTCCTGGGAGGCGCGCTACGCGGGCGAAGATGGCCGCTTCAACACACCGGACGACGTGGTGACGTGGAATGACCTGCGCGTGCCAGCGGGAGTCCCTGTCTGGGTGCAGCTGGTCTCCACGGATGTGGTGCACGGCTTCTCTCTGCCGAACTTCCGGGTGAAGCTGGATGCGATTCCGGGGCGCGTGAATCAGACTTGGTTCCGTGCCGCGCGCGAGGGTGCCTGGGAAGTGGCCTGCTATCAGCACTGCGGCACCAGTCACTACCGCATGCGCGGCGAGCTGCGAGCCCTGTCCGCGGAGGCCTATGCCGCATGGCTGCGCGAAGCGGGAAGGCAGGCCGTGCAGGCGTACGACGTGGATGACAGCGCGGCCCACTGGGGCTGGGAGTGGAAGGCGCCGTGAGTCTCCTCTCTCTCGACCACAAGGCCGTGGCGCGGCGCTACCTGTGGAGCGGGCTGGGCTTCCTGTTGCTCGGAGGACTGCTGGCGCTGGCCATCCGCTGGCAGTGGGCCTGGCCGGGGCGCTCGGTGCCTGGGCTCGCGTGGGCACTGCCCGAGTCCCACGGCGCGTTGACGCCTCCCACGTACACGGCCGTCTTCACGATGCACGGCCTGGTGATGATCTTCTTCGCGGTGACGCCGCTGCTCTTCGGCGCACTGGGGCACTTCGTGTTGCCGCTGGCCATCGGTGCACGAGGGCTCGCCTTCCCGCGACTCTCGGCGCTGGGCTACTGGGTGTACGCGCTCGGGGGCGTGTTGATGCTGGCCTCGTTCGCGGTGCGGCTCGGGCCGGCGAGTGCTGGCTGGACGGCGTACCCACCGCTGTCGACGTCGGCCTTCACGCCCGGATTGGGGCAGACGCTGGTGACGGTGGCGGTGTTGTGCGCGGGGACTTCGGCCTTCACGTACGGCTTGAACTTCGTCGTCACGGTGGCGCGGTGTCGAGCGCCGGGGATGACGTGGGGCCGACTGCCCCTGACGGTGTGGGGACTGTTCTTCGCCTCGGTGTTGAACGTGGTGTTCGTACCGGTGCTGGCCGCTGCGACAGTATTGCTGTTGATGGACCGATTGCTGGGCACGCAGTTCTTCATCGCGGGCGCGGCGGCGGTGGGCGGTGGTGGAGACCCGGTGGTGTACCAGCACCTCTTCTGGCTGTTCGGCCATCCGGAGGTCTACATCCTCATCCTGCCCGCGTGGGGCATGGTGGGGGACCTGGTGGCGTTCTTCAGTCGCAAGCCCGCGCATGGCTATCGACTGACGGCGGGGGCCATGGGGACGGTGTCCGCGCTGAGTGGACTCGTCTATGCGCACCACCTCTTCACCAGTGGCATGTCTCCATTGCTGGGCCGCACGTTCATGGTGCTGACGCTGCTCATCTCCCTGCCGGCGGAGGTGATGTTCCTCAACTGGCTGATGACCTTGTGGCGAGGCAGCGTGCGGCTGACGTCGCCGATGCTCGCAGCGCTGGCGACGATGGTGGTGTTCGGACTGGGCGGAATCACGGGGCTCGCGCTGGGCGCGGTGGCCACGGACGTGCCGCTGCACGGAACGCTGTGGGTGGTGGGGCACTTCCACCTGACGATGGGAGCCGCGAGCTTCCTGGGCCTCTTCGCGGGTCTCTACTTCTGGTTCCCGAAGATGTTCGGCCGCGCGCTGCACGAGGGGCTCGCGAAGGTGCATGTGCTGTCGAGCGCGGTGCTGTTCCTCGGCGTGTTCGGCGGACAGCTCGCGGCGGGCTACGCGGGGCAGCTGCGGCGGCTGTATGACCCGTACCAGTACACGTACCTGAAGCACCTGTTGCCGCTGAACCAGTGGACGACGGTGTGCGCGTTCCTGCTGGGCGCCGCGCAGGTGGTGTTCGTGGTGAACCTGGTGTGGACGTTGCGCCGAGGGCGAGCCGCGGAAGCGAACCCATGGCAGGTGGGAACGCTCGAGTGGACGTGTGCATCAAGCCCGCCCGGCGAAGGCAACTTCACCCAAGTCCCCGTGGTGCTGCGCGGGCCACATGCGCTGTCGCAGCCGGAGGTGCTGGAGCAACTGGGGCGCGACTGGATTGGACAGGCGGAGGTACTGCCAGGTGTGGCCCGAGAGGGTGCCGGTGAAGAAGCACTGGCCACGGTGTCCACCGTGAGGAGTGTGACATGAGCGAGCGCGGACGGAGTCCAGCCGAGCACCTGTCGAACCCTGCACGAGCCCCCAGGTGCGCGACATGAGCGCGGAGCGCAAGCCGGCGGTGGACGGGCCCCGCTCCTCCGAGTCGGAGACGCGCGCCGATGCCACTCCGCCCTCGAGGTCTCAACCTCTCGGCATGACGCCGCTGCCTGCCGCGAGCGACGCCCGCACGGAGAACGCGAACGCGGAGGGAACAGCGTGGCTCGGCACGGTGCTGGGGCTCGCCGCGTGGACGATGTTCTTCGCGTCGCTCGCCTTCGCGGTGGGCTGGTATCGGATGCGCGAGCCGTGGCCCACGCTCCCCGTGTCCCTGTTGGGGCTGAGTCTCACGGGGCTCCTGCTGCTCGTGGGGAGCGCCGTGCTCCACCTGGGCCTCCGTCGGCGCGAGTCACCGTGGCCCGCGAGGGGTGCCCTGCTCCTGGGGCTGGGCTTCCTCGCGCTCCAGGCGATGTGGACGCATCAGGCCTGGTGGACCGAGCACGTGCGCATCCCCGAGGGCGGAGTCTCCGCATCCGCGTTCCACGGGCTCACGGCGCTGCATGCGCTGCATGTGCTCGTGGTGACTTTCAATCTCTTCCTCGTCTGCTGGCGCCACACGCGCGGCGCGGACGTGCGAGCCTCCTTGCGACGTCACGTGTTGGGCTGGCACTTCGTGACGGCGATGTGGGTGCTCCTCTTCGTGGCGGTGTACCTCCCATGACTCCTCGCGGAACGTCCCGTGTGAACACCCTTCGCGTCCTGACGGTGTTGTTGCCGCTCGTGCTCACGGGCTGTCGCTCGAAGAGTGCCCCCAGCTTCGAGCCCCTGAAGCTGGCGGACGGCCGAGTCATCCCGGCGGAGACGCTCACGCGCGGGCACTCGGTCTACACGTACTACTGCGCGTCCTGTCACGGAGAACTCGGTGACGGACAAGGGCCCGCGGGGCGTGGGATGAGGCCCGTGCCTCGCAGCTTCCGGCAGGGCCTCTTCAAGTTCGGCGGCGTCGCGGTTGGCGAGCTGCCCACGGACGATGCGCTGAAGCGCACGTTGCGTCGCGGCCTGCACGGCACGCCGATGTTCGCGTGGGACGTGCCCGACGCGGACCTGGACGCGGTGCTGCAATACGTGAAGACCTTCAGCCCGCGCTGGAAGGAAGAAGTCCCCGGCAAGCCCCTAGCCATGTCGACCGACCCGTGGCGGGGCCGAGACGCGGAGGCCATCGAGCGAGGCCGGGTCGCCTACCACGTCTCGGGCGCGGGGAACGCGGGCTGCTCGAGCTGCCATGTCGCGTACCTCCCCCGCTCGGAGCTGGCCGCGCTGCTGAAGAAGGCGCTGGGCCGCGACGTGGACCTGTCCAAGATGGACCCCTACACCGCCCTGGCCCGCGAGTCGGACCACCCGGTGGCGGTGGACGCGAAGGGCGAGCCCACGAAGACGGAGAAGGTGCTGCCTCCAGACTTCCTCTTCCAGCCGCTGCGCACGGTGTGGCCGGTGGGAGACACGGTGGACGGCTCCACGTACACGGCCGAGCGCCAGCGCGAGGACCTCTACCGCGTCATCTCCTCGGGCGTGGGGGGTGCGGCGATGCCCACGTGGAAGGGCGCCATCCCCGAGGAGAACCTGTGGGCGCTCGCGTACTACGTGCAGACGCTCGTCGTGCTGCGCGACACGGACGCGGCCGATGAGCTCAAGACCCGACTGCGAAGCTCGGCTCAGTGAGTCGTTCCCGAGGGCGCACGGGCGCCACGTGTGCATCTTCCGTGGGGACGCGCGCGAGCCGGATGAGCTTCAGTCGGGACAACAGCCGCATCACCTGCCATGTGGGGTCCAGCTCGAAGCGTCGCGCGGCGAAGTCAGGGCTCGCGGGCCGGGCATGGTGGTTGTTCTGGAACAGCTCGCCCATGCACACCACGTCCATGGGCAGCGTGTTGCGTGACGCGTCCCGGCTCGCGAAGTTGCGATAGCCGTAGCGGTGTCCGCACCAGTTGACGATGGCGCCGTGCACCGGCCCCATCACGAAGTGCGCGGGCAGGAGCGCCCAGTGCCACCGGCGCGTGGCGAAGCGCCGATAGAACAGCGTGTAGAGCGCGCCGAAGCCCAGTCGCGCGGGCCAGCTGTTGAAGACCTTCTCCAGCGCGGGCCACTCGGGATAGCCCCCGAGGAAGCGAGCCTCCGGCTGGATGCGCCGCGTGAGCAGGCCCGCGTAGCGCTGGGCCGTCCGGAGCATCATCCGCAGCGGATTCTTCTGGTGCGCGGGCGAGTGGGGGTCCTTCTCGGTGTCCGCGTAGGCGTGGTGCTCGCGGTGGAGGATGGCGTAGGCGCGCGGGTCCAGATAGCTGGAGCCCTGCACCAGCGCGGTGCAGAGGTGGAGGGCGCGCTCGGTGCGAGGCCGCATCGTGTACATGCGATGCGCGGCGTAGCGGTGCTGGAAGAGGCTCTGGAAGAGCACGCTCAGCGTCCAGTGTGACGCGAAGAAGAGATAGACCATACCGGCTCAACTTCCGGGCATGTCATCACCCTGTCAGGCCCGTCCCGAAACGGACCCGCCCGCCTTCATTCCCCCGAGGCGACGGGTGTCCAGACAGCGGGGCGGGGGGCTCCACCCTCGTTGGTCCAGACGTCCTGCGCGGGAAGCCGTTGTCGCCAGTCGGAAGGTGGGTGCGCGGAGGGAGTGCGAGACGTCATGCTCGCGTCGCCAAAGTCGAGCAGGCGCAGCAGATTCTCCTGAGGGCTGATGCTGTAGGCGAACCACAGTCCCTCGAGCAGCAGGTGATGGCGTCCCGCGTTCAGTCCGCCGATGTCGCTCCGCGTCGGTCCACCGTCGTCGGCATCGCGGGTCAGCGGAGCCATCTCCGCGAGGGTGACCAGATGCAGGGCGACTGTCATGCGGACCTCATTGGGCAGCCGCCAGTACGCATGATGGAGGCGGGAGGGAATATCGACGTTGTAGGAGAGCATGGCGGAACCTCTGGCGGCCCGCCGCGCACGTCGTGGGGAAGGTCAGCTTGAAGGGATGGGGGGAGATATCTTGAGGGTAGGCATTGCAGAGGCGTGGTGCGCGCCAGGCCCGCCCTGGAGTCGTGGGGCTCGCTCGTGGGGCAGGGCACACGCCCGCTCACCGTGCGCTCCGCTCACGGTACGTCGAACAGAACCCGGTGTTGCTCACCCCGGTGAGCGGGAAGCCGACGGCCTGCCTCCCTGTTCACCCACTCCCACCGAGCAAGTCCCCCGACGCATCTCCTGGGAGGGGAGAGGTGGTGCGGCATGCGTGCTCCGAGACGACAGGAACTCATCATGAAGCGCGTCGCGGACATCATTCGCGAGCACCACGACGCCATCGTCCGTCTGTGGACCGCGGAGGCGACCCGCGCCGCTTCCGCCCGGGGGCTGGATGAACCCGAGCTCAAGAACATCATGCCGACCTACCTGGCCTCGCTCGCCACCGGCGAGCCGCTGGGGGTCGCCACCGCGATGCGACGCAAACACGTGGAGAGCCATGTCGCCGCGCGGCTTCGCCAGGGGTTTCACGTGGCGGAGGTCGTCGAGGAGTTCGCGCTCCTGGGGCGGTGCATCTCCATGATGTGGTCCACGGCTCCGCGAGAAGCGCGGCCCGATGTCGTGGAGGTCGAGCAGCTCTTCATCGAGCTGCATGGCGCCTCGGCGGCCGTCATCGAACTCTTCAGCGAGCACATGCGGGACGACGAGCAGACGGAGAAGCGTTACCTGCGGCTCATCCAGAACGTGGCCAGCGAGGCGCTGGAAGTGGATGCGGCCTCGCTGCGAGAACGTCTGGTGGAGGTGCTCGAGCTGGTGATGGAAGGCCTGGGGGCCCAGGGAGGGCTCCTGCTGCTGAATGAGCCGGAGCAGCGCAAGTTCGTCATGGTGGCTTCCGCGGGTGTCGCGCGGGAGGCCCTGGCGCGATACGTCCCCACGCTGGAGACCATGCCCCTCGCCGCGCAGGTCCCCGGGTTGACGGGGGACGAGGGGACCTCCGCCGAGGACGCCGAGGCCACGGTGCTCAAGGTGGACGAAGACCTTCATCGGAGCGGCATCCAGGCGCTGCTCGGGCTTCGGCTGGCCACGCATCATGCCCTGATAGGCGTCATGTGCGTCGGCCTCGCGGAGGCCCGCGACTTCACGGCCCGGGAGCGACGACGGCTCGAGTCGCTGGGAGAGCAACTGACGGTCCATCTGGACAACGCGAAGCTCTACTCGGACCTGCGCGCGAAGGTGGCGGCGCTCCAGTCCGAGCGTGAGCTGCGAGAGCGCTTCGTCTCCGTCCTGGCCCATGACTTGAGGGGCCCGCTGTCCGCGGCGAAGATGGGGGCCCAGCTCCTCATCCGGCGCCCGGAGACGCTGGACGAGCGGCGCGACCTGGCACGACGCATCGACCAGAACATCGAGCGCACGGACCGGATGGTGAGGGACCTTCTCGACGCGAACCTCATCCGGGCGGGGAGGCGGCTCGCGCTCCAACTGGCGCCGTGCGACCTGGACGTCATCGCCCGCGACGTCATCGAGGAGCTGAGCCTCCTGCACGGCGAGCGCTTCCTGCTCGTCGCGCCGGAGCAGCAGGTCCGGGGCAACTGGAGCGCGGATCAGCTGCGCCGGGCCCTCTGGAATCTGGTCAGCAACGCGGTGAAGTACGGCGCGTCCGACGCACCCATCACCCTCATCGTCGCTCGGACCGAGCAGGGCGCGTGTGTCTCCGTCCACAACGAGGGTCGCATGATTCCTCGCGCCGACCAGCAGACCCTCTTCGAACCCTTCACGCGGACACGCTCCGCTCGGGAAGGGCTCGCGAAGGGTTGGGGACTGGGGCTGACCCTGGTGTGGGGCTGTGCCCGGGCCCATGGTGGCAAGGTGACCGTCGTGAGCGAGGAGTCCACCGGGACGACCTTCACGATGGAGTTGCCTCCCGACTCGGCGCCCTACCAACCCCGGGAGTGACGCAAGCAGCCCGTCCACGGACGTCCACCTCGGGAGATTCCGCGTCCGCGGCTCGCGATGCCCGGTGAAGGAGCGCGCGTCCTCGCGCCTCGGAGCACGGGGTTGGTGTGTCGGATGCAGTGGAGCCGGCGGTTCCTTCCGGAGAGAACCCCATGGCCCGAATCGACGCCTCAGGCGGCACGTCCCTTCCCCTCGACACCCTCGCCGACGCGGTCCCCACGCCGTCACTCCCACGCACGCCGACCGCGCAGGCGCGCAACGAAGTGAGCGCCTACGATGGCCCTTCCAGCCGAGCGTCCCCCCGAGGCGCGGAGCCGTCGCCTGGAGTCGCGGGCCCGACGGTGTCGGCCGGAGCGCTGGCGGCCCTGGGCGGAAGGCTGCGCGCCCCCAGCGCGGAGGTCCCCTCGGACGTCTCGTCGGAGCTCCAGGCGCGGCTGACGCGCGGCCTCGGGGACTGGGCCGTCAGCGACACCGACGTGAAGACGGTGCACACGTTGCTCGGACAGCTCCCGCCCGCGGCGTACCGGGCGACGCTGGACTGGATGGAGCGTGAGGGGCTCCTGAAGACGTTCCTCACGGAGCAGGACCCTGGCGCCCGCGAGTCCTTCCTGAAGCAGGCCGAGGCGAAGGGGGTCCTCCAGCGACTCGCGGGAGAGCCCGCGTCGGGGCCCCTGGGCTACCCGGGCAAGCCGGAGTTCCTCCGCAATGACGCCGCGTTGCCGGAGTCCCTCAGGCACGCCGTGAGCGAGCACGCCGTCGCGGCGGGGAGGGCGTTCCACGCGGCCCACGCGGCGTACCTGGGGCGCTACGCGCAGGCGGTGGAGGACGCGCCGGGCCTGCCCGAGCTGCGCAAGCTCGGGGCGCCTCGGGACGCGCGACTGCCCGACTCGGTGCTGGGCCTGGACCGGAGGGACCCCGAGAGGGAGGCGTATGCGAAGCAGTGGCGGCTGGCGGTGGGCGCGCCGACCTCCACCAACTGGGTCTATCAGGCCATCAATGCCCGCCAGCGAGCGCTCCTCGGAGAGCGCACGGGCGGCACCCTCGCGCTGAAGGGCAAGGCGGAGCTGACCCAGGGCAACCTCAAGCTGGGGGGCGAGGCGCAGGTCGACTCGCGCGGCAAGGTGGACCTGAAGGGCTTGAGCGGGGTGGAGCTGAAGGGCGGGCCGGTGGGCCTGAAGGTCACGCAGGACACGAAGGGCGGATTCCAGTCGGAGATGAAGCTCGATTTGGGGCTCGTCAAGGTGAGCCAGGTCTCGGACGGGGAGCTGAAGGTCTCGCTCGGCGTGGGCAAGCTCGCCGGGAGCTACACGACGCTCAACCTGAAGGAAGCGCGGTTCGGAGGGGGCGTCTTCGCCCAGGTGGAGGAGGCGGGGAACAAGGCGGAAGTGCGGCTGGGCTTCGACATGAAGGGGCTGACGGCCCAGCGCGCGAAGGAGGCCGTGGATCGCCAGCACGTGGGCCTCTTCGATGAGCCTCCAGAACTGGGACGGGGCCAGTCCTGGGACGCGCTGCCGGAGTCGAAGCGCGAGCGCTATGTCCGTAACGGCTGGAACCGCGAGGAGTGGACGCGTGCCCAGGGCGCGTGAGCGGCAGGTGCGGCCGGCCACCCCGGCGCCCGCCCGCCGGGCAAGGGAGGAGGCTGGAAGCAGGGCACCTCGGACGCCGCATGCGCACCCTTTTTTGCGGAAGTCCCCCATTCAATTCGAGTGAGGCAGCGGATGGCGACGGAGCGAGCGGAGCGGTTCGTGGAGGCACTGTCGAGACTGGAGGAGAGCGGCGACCTGGAGGGCCTCATCGAGCTCTTCAGCGACGATGCGCGCGTGAGCAACGTGGCCTCGTCCCGGGTCTTCTCCGGCAAGGAGGGCGCGCGTCAGTTCTGGCGCGAGTACAAGGGCACGCTGCGTCAGGTGAAGTCCACCTTCCGCAACATGATTGAGGCCGGCGACAGGGTGGCGCTCGAATGGGAGTCCCAGGGCACCGCGCACAACGGCGCGGCCGTGGCCTACGAGGGCGTCTCCATCCTCGAATGGGACGGAGAGCACATCCGCCGCTTCTACGCGTACTACGACCCGCACGCCCTGGGCACGGAGCTGGCGCACGGCACCGCGCGACGCTCGGAGGTCCCCGCCACCACGCCGGCATGATTCCGTCAGGCTGACTCGGGCGTCCGGGGCAGCTCCACCGTGACGGTGGTGCCCAGCCCCGGCGAACTCTCCAGGTGGATGTGCCCGCCATGAGCCTCCACCACCTGCCGGGAGAACCACAGCCCCAGGCCGAAGCCGCCGTAGTGCCGCAGCGGCACCGCGCGGCCGAAACGCTGGAAGAGGTGCGCGAGCTGCTCGGCCGGAATGCCGATGCCCCTGTCCCGCACCACCAGCCGCGCCAGGTCTCCGGGGATGCAGGACACCTCCACCTCCACGGGCCGTCCCAGGCCGTACTTCAGGGCGTTGGACAGCAGGTGCGTCACCATTCCATCCACGCGGGAGTGGTCCCACCGCCCGGGGACGGCGTTGGAGGCGTGCAGGAAGAGGGAGGCGCCCGCCCGCTCGCGCTCCTCGGTGAAGCGCGCCATCACCTCGCGGCACACGTCCACCAGGTCCACCGGCTCTGGCGTGAGGTGCAGGCGGCCCTCGGACAGGTGGGCCACCTCCAGCAGCTCGCGCACCAGCCGCCCCAGCCGGTCCACCTGCTGCACGGCCGACGTGGTGCGCTCGCGCACGTCCCCGTCCGAGGACATCCGCCGCAGCCGCGAGAGCTGGAGCTTGAGGGCCGTCAGCGGCGTGTTCAGCTCGTGGCTGGCGATGGCGAGGAACTCGTCGCGCAACTGCAGCGCCTGCTGCGTCTGGTGGAAGAGGTGCGCGTTCTGCACGGCGGCGCTGGCGCGGCGGGCCAGCTCCACCGCGAGCGCCAGGTCCTCCTCGGTGTGGTGTCGGCCGGACAGACAGTGGCCCAGGGTCAGCGCGCCCAGCACGCCCTCGGGCGTCTCCAGGGGCACGGACAGCCAGGAGGTGGGGGAGAGGGCGCGCAGCAGGGACAGCTGCTCGGGGCCGCACGCGGTGGCCTCCACCCAGGCCGCGTCGATGTCGGGGTGGAAGGCGGGAAGGCCGCTGGCGAGCGCGCAGATGGGCGTGCCCGGGCGCTCGGGCGGGTGCCAGCGACTGGCGGCGAGCAGGCCCGCGCACTCCGGCGTGGCGGCGTGGAAGGTGCGGCGCACCTCGTGGTCCGGCCCGAGCACGTCGATGATGCAGAAGTCGCCCAGCGTCGGCACCAGTCCCAGGGCCACGCCGCGCAGGGTGTGGCCCAGGTCCAACGAGGTGGCGAGCACCGCGGTGGCGTGCTGGAGCAGCCCCACGCGCTCCACCTGACCGCGCTCGGCCGCGAGCAGCCGGGCCCGCTCCAGGGCCATGGTGGCCTGCTGCGCCAGCATGTCGATGAAGGCGCGCTCCTCCGTGTCGAAGTCGTGCGCGCGACCCCAGATGAAGGCCAGACAGCCCACCGTCCTGTCCCTGGAGAAGAGCGGAAGGCAGGCGATGGACACGTCACCGCTCTCGGGACGGGCGGCCTCGGCGGCCTCCGGGAAGCGCACGGCCATGGAGGTCAGGTCCGTTATCCACAGCGGGGCCCGGTCTCGCACGGCCACGGCCACCGGGACGTGGGGGGCTCCCACGGGGACGTGGGTGAAGGCGGCCTCCACCGCGGGGGGGCAGCGCACGCTGTGGACCATCTCCAGGGACGTGCCCGCCGCGTTCAATAGATACAACCCCCCGGTCTGCGCCTCCAGGGTGCGCACGGCCTCCACGACGACGGCGCGGGCGACGTCCTCGGGGGTGAGGGCGGCGGAGAGGGCCAGCGTGAGGGACTGGAGGCTGCGCATGCGCGCGCGCGCGAGTTCGGCGCTGGCACGGGCCCGGCGGCTTTCTGCCAGCAAATCCCCCCCCGGACCCTGTCCTTCGTCGGGTGGTGGCAAGCGGAGGCTGATGGACGAATGCTTCTCCATGCGCGCTGCCCGACGGCGCAGGTGACGCCGCGAGCTCCATGCACTGAAACGCATCCCAGGCCGGATTTCCGGCCCCGGCGGGATGAGTGTCCTGCGGCAGTCAGTCCTCCGCGCGGCCAGTGAACACACCAGCCGCCGGCTTCCGACCCCGAGCCCGGAGGAAGGTGGCTGTCGGACAGACGGCCCCGCCCCTCAAGCGGCTTCCGCTACGCGGAGTGTGGCGCTACCGTCCCGCCTGGACCTTGGAGTCACTCCTCCGGGGTCATCACTGGCACGGAGGTTTCGTTCGGGTCTCCCAAGCAGGCTGTCTCCGGTCGCCTCCGCCTTCTGGCATCGCGTCCACGAAACCCCTGGCCGGTCCCTGTTGCGGCGACTTTGCAATCGGTTCCGGGTTCTTCGTGAGTCACGTCGGCATGATGGAAGCAGGACGCCCGGCACACCCTGAAGCCCCGTCCGCCTCGGCCACCTGCCACGCGCCCTCACGGATACCCACTGATGAACCGTTTCGCCGCCGTCCTCGTCATCCTGTCCTTGCTGTCCACCACCACCGCTCGCGCCCAACAGAAGTCGCCGCCACCCAAGGACGCACCCAAGACGGAAGCGCCCGCCGAACAGCAGCCCGCGGCGGAGGACCCTTCGCTGGACTTCGACCTGCTGGAGCCTGACGAGCTGGCGGGCGCGGCCAAGGTGGACCCGGAGCTGCAAGCGCGCCTCGACCGCCGCCGCACCATGCTCAAGCTGCACCAGGGGCTGGGGTTCGCGCTGGCCGCGGGGCTCGTCACCACGACGGTGCTTGGCCAGCTCCAGTTCAACGACTCGTTCCGCGGTGGCGGTGATGACCGCAACCTGCTGGGTCTGCACCGCGGGTTCGCCGTGGGCACCTCCGTCGTCTTCGCCTCCGTGGGCCTCTTGGGCCTGTTGGCCCCCAAGCCCCTGGAGAAGGAGGAGTTCCAGTGGGACACCATCACCTTCCACAAAATCTTCATGTCCATCGCGACGGCGGCGATGGTGGCGCAAATCATCCTCGGCATCATGGCGACGGACCGGTATGGACGGCTGTCGGAGACGGACCTCGCCACCGCGCACCAGGTCGTTGGCTTCACCACCCTGGGCGCGGTGTCGGCCGGTATCTTCACGCTGTTCTTCTGAATCTTTTCGCCCGCGTGCCGTTGGGCATCGGGTGGGCTGACATTGATTTTCTGGAGATGGACATGACTGTTCGACGACTGGCGCTGCTCACCACCCTGCTTGTCTCCCTGCCTGCCCTGGCCCAGGGCACGGCGAAGGCGTATGCGCTGAAGAAGGACGCCAGCACCCTCACGTACCGACTCAATCACCCGGCGCACAAAGTCGTCGGCACGGCGAAGCCCATCGCCGGCAAGGCGAACCTGAAAGCGGACGGCACGCTGCAGGTGATGGTGGTCGCCAACGTGAAGGACTTCGACTCGGAGAACCAGAACCGCGACATCCACATGCAGGAAGTGACGGAGGTGGCCAAGTACCCCACCGTCGAGTTCAAGGGAGCGGCCACGGGGGTGACGGTGCCCACGACGTTTCCGACGAAGGTGCCGGTGACGCTCAAGGGGCAGCTCGACTTCCACGGGGTGAAGCAGAAGGTGGAGGTGCCGGTGACGGTGCTGTTCAAGTCGGCCACGGAGGTGACGACGGATGGCTCGTTCACCGTCAGCCTGGAGTCCTACAAGATTGAGCGTCCCTCGCTGTTGATGGTGAAGGTGGACGACGAGCTCGTGCTGGAGCCCAGGCTGGTGTTCGAGGTGGAGAGCAAGTGAGCACGTCGCGACGAGGTTTCTTGAAGGGCATCCTCGGCACGGGCGCGGCGGGTGCGGCGGCGACGGCGCTGCCGGGCTGCGCGCCGGATATCGACCCCGCGCCGGTGACGGACGTGTCGGCCAGTGACGCGGGCACGGTGGACCTGTTGGTGTCGCGCTATCCGGACCTGGAGCGCGTGGGCGGGGCCATCACCGTGCGAGTGGCGGGCGAGGACACGCCGCTGCTCGTGACGCACGCGGCGCGGGACGACTACTCCGTGTTGTCGTCGCTCTGCACGCACGCGGCCTGCCCGCTGGGGTTCGACGGCCGGGAGGTCGTCTGCCCGTGCCATTTGTCGAAGTTCAATCCGGCGGATGGCTCGGTGACGCAGCGGCCGGCCACGGTGGGGCTGCGCAAGTTCGCCTCGCGGTACAACGCGGGGACGCAGGTGCTGAGCATCGACCTGCGCGCCGGCGAAGATGGCTTCCCGTCGGCGGTGGGCGGCGAGGTGCGCCTGCCTTTCGCCGAGTTCCCCACCCTGCGGGACAACGGCAGCGTGGTGGAGGGTGTCCCGGGCGGCTACGGCAAGCGCATCTTCGTCTTCCGGCTGGCGGACGGCTCGCTGTCCGCGGTGGACGGGCTGTGTACGCACCAAGCCTGTGAGGTGACCTCGCGGCCGGCGGAGCAGGACCTCATCTGCTTCTGCCACAACTCCATCTTCACGGCGAAGGGCGAGGTGACACAGGGCCCCGCGGTGCTGCCGTTGAAGAAGTTCACCGTGACGGAGACGCCAGACGCGGTGGTGGTGACGGGCGTGCAGTGACGCTCGGTGGGCGACCTTCTCTCTGTTGGTGAGAGGGTTTGCACCGGAGGGCCTCGCGGGTTTCCACGAGTGTGGGGACTCACGAGGCCCTTGACGTTTTCGCTCGCGCCGAGAGCGAGTGGGGCCTCTTGTACCCCATGGACAAATCGAGCATGGATCTCCCGGGAAAATGGAATCCATGCCGACCAACCGGTTTTGTCCGAGGCTGTCCTGGCGAAGTGGGGCCTGGGTGTGGGGCTTGTGGCTCGGGCTTCTGGTGTTGCCATTGCGTGCGAGGGCGGAGATCTCCCCCGACGTGCGGCGCTACCTGCTGTCCATCAACCGGCTCATCGAGGACCTGGCGTATGAGCGGGCGCTGGAGCAGATCGCTCGCGCGAAGAAGGTGTCGAAGGGCCCCGAGGACGACGTGGCGGTGTCTCTCTACGAGGGAGTCACGCTGGCGGAGCTGAGTCAGGGGCGGCAGGAGGAGGCGGACGCGGCCTTTCAGGCGGCCCTCTTCCTGAATCCAGACGCGAAGCTGCCGCTGACGGTGTCGCCGAAGCTGCGCAAGCGCTTCGAGGCGGTGCGGCAGAAGGTGTTGAAGGAGCTGGCGTCGCGCGGTGAGCGCCCGGACGCGTTGAAGATGGACGTCCCTGAGTCCCCGCAGCCGGTGGTGCGCGCTCCCGTGGTGTCTGCCGCACCGGTGGCGGAGGTGGCCACGGAGGGCTCCTCGCTGCGAGAGCGGGCGTGGATGCCGGCCGTCGTGGGTGGGGTGTTGGCGGTGGGGGGCGGGGTGATGTGGTTCCTGGCGTCGAAGGAGCAGGGGAAGCTGGATGGGCCGTCCGAGGACATCCGCACGGAGAAGGATGCGCGTGCGGTGGCTTCGCGGACGCGGTCGCTGCAGTCGGTGGGCGTGGGGC